>CANRMO010000020.1 GCA_947631755.1 uncultured Lachnospiraceae bacterium
ATAACATGCAGTGGTACATCACCATGTTCGACAATACTGCCGCCTCCCAGCGCATGCTCTCCTCCTTGCTCCAGGGCACCCTCTCCCCCGTCTCCAGATCGAAAAGCGCCCACTTCTTCTCCGACAGATCATCCGAGCACCCCAGACAGAAGATTTTGGAACCACAGCCCAGCATGTAATCTGTATATGAGCTCCTCCCTTCTGTCATTTTTGCTTCGTACCGCGGAGAGTAATCCGCCAGGGACACGCTGAACCACATATTGGGCAAATCTACCCCGTATACACTGATATACAGCCGATCCCCCCACTGGTACATATGATCTACATGAAAAGATTTTTCCTCCCCGGCAGATTTTTTCTGCGTCCGCACCCAGTCCTGCCAGTCCTCCTGAGCCAGCAGAAGCGTTTTCTCCCCGGTGGCATAATCGTAGGACCAAATGTCATAATCCAGATCATAGTGTCTCTCCCCGGTAGTATAGTCATACTCCGGGGATTCCCCGAATTTGAGCCCACAGGTATAGAAACACTTCTCCTCTCCGAGAAAGGCCACCGGAAGCGGCCCGCCGGTCTTCGTGGCATAATCCCGATCAATCAGCTTTGTCACCTTCCCGCTCCCCACTCTGTGGATATACACCCCCTCTTTTTCATGCTCTTCCTCTGACGCCAAAAGGACATACTCTCCCTCCATGGACCCAGTGCACTGGCACAGGGGAGGCTCATAATAACCTGTCATATAGTATGTTCTGTCCGAATCCCTGTCCACCGGGACCTCCTTTTCTGACTCCCTGTCAAATTCCAGGTATTCCAGGGACTCTCTAAAGTCATACCCAGCCACCATATTTTCTCCGATGAAACAGGGGCGCAATTTCTCCACCGAAAGCACCCTCTCTATCCTGTCCGTATCGGGCTTTTCATTCTCTCCCTCTCCCTTTATCGGACAGCACCACAAATTGCTGAGACAGGACTCATCCTCCTGATCCTCGTATTCCACAACGAAATATATCTCCCCCTCCGTCACCCTCAGGACGATGATATCGGAATCCTTGTATTTATCCGGTAATTCCAGAGGGAATTCCTCCACCGTCTTGCCATTCCACCTGCACTGGGCCAGAGCTGTTCCCTTTGATACCCCCCAGTAGGCATAGTTTTCACTGCAATTGCAGGAATAACCGCCACAGAACCAAAATCTTTCTTCCTCTTTCGCCGTCACGGCGCCCGCCGTTCCACCGCCTGTGTCCTCTTCCGTCCCCACGGCACCGGCACTGGCCGCATCCCCGTCTCCCGCGGAATTGTTGGCACAGGCACTCAGAAACAGAAGAACCCATGCCAGGAAAAATCCGATAAATGCTTTTCTTTTCATCTCACCAACACCTCCTAGTGTACTGTCTGCAACTTATTTTTTGGGCTTTGTCATATCCACCCGGAATTCCCGCCATGAATCCGCCAGTTTCTTTAATAATTTCTCATCCGCCATCTTCACCAGACCCCCCCGGCCCTGCTGCCAGCCAAACCAGGCCGTTCCCTCCTCCTTTACTCCCTTGCACCGGCTCTCCAGAAGAGACTCATAGTTCTCCTCATCCACCTCTCTGTCTCCCACGTAGTACGTGGTCCTGCCCCTGTCTGTCTCCGCCACGCCATAGCACTCACCCTCTGTCACATAGCCATCCTGCAGGGACAGGACGCCGCTGCATCTGGCAAAATCCTCCGAGGAGGCCCGCACGTAGTCCTGGAAAGCATAATAATATATCCCATCTGCCGAACAGTACACCGCCGTCTCCTCCACTCCCCCTATATCGAACCCTCCTACATCGTCCTCTGCCTTGTCCCGGCCATAATGCAGATCCTTGAGTTTTCCCTTCTCCCTGTCATACTCCATCATCTCATTATAACTGAAATGCCCGCTCCCCGCCATATCGGAAGTCGTAATTTCCAGGCTCCCGTTCCGGTCTAAATCCGTGACAGCGTAGTACAGGCCGCTGCCGTAATTGGCGGAATCCAGATATTCCCGCAGTTCTCTATCCCCCTGCCGATCCATTCCGTTTTTCAGCCATTCTCTCCGCTCCCGCACCATGGCACAGAGCTGCGCCGCCGTATCCTCCGGTATCCCCTCCAGAGTCTCCCCGTAGTTCTCCATCATGGCGGACACTTCCTCACTGTAGACGGCCTCTTTGCCGTGGACAGCGCCTGAACTTATTATGCCGGAGCCGGTGCCGGCCGCTCCAGTTCCCGGTACATTCCTCCCATCCACCGCTGTGTTCCCCTCACAGGCAGACAGAAACAAACCGGCCACGGTGACCAATACCGTCAACACTCCACCCACCCCTCTTTTTCCAGACAACATATTTCCCCTCCATACAGACAGACCCGCTTTAATCAAACCAGTCTTTTTTCCCGCTGTCCAGCTCAAACTCCACCTGGGACAGCACCAGAGCATCCTTTTCCTCATCATACTGATAATAAAGGTACATCGTACCCACCCCCGCCGATCGGTGTCCCACATGCACCCGGTGGGTGAGTTTTAACTTCGCCGGTTTTTTCCCGTCCTTCTCCGTCTGAACCTTGTCCACGGTGGACATAAAAACCGTATCCGGATCCACCTCCGATCTCACCAGTTTCCCGTCTTTCCACAGGCGCATCGGCTGGAGCGTCGAGGTACGCTTCTCTGTGCGGCCGTTATCCCACTGCAGCTGCTCCAGGCTATAGCCCGCATCCAGCATAGAGACCGTCTGGGAATATCCGATCTCCTCACACTTCATCACCACTTTGTAGTCATCCGCCAGACTCAGGGAAATCAAATCCCCACCGTCCTCCTTCTCCCAGGTGGTGAACAACTGCACCATCTCCCCGGTCTTCTCATCCAGCCGGAAGACCTCCGCCTCATACCATTTGTTGTACCTGGCCTTGACCATCCACTCTCTCTGACCATCTCCTGTGAAATCCGCAGCGGAAAAACGGAAATCATCATCGTTACTGATATGATACCACTCGAATCCCGTCTTGGCCCTATAGCATCTGCCACTCCCGTAATCCAACGCCACAAACCAGCCGTTTTTCTCATACTCCCCGTAGGCGCCGGAGTGGACGGCTATATCTATCTCACTCTCATCCGGCTTCGCGCCGTCGATCACGTACAGGATCAGGCAGCTTCCCCTGGTCGTTTTCTGCTTTCCCGTATCCGTGTAAAATATCCTCGCCCCGGAGTCATCTCCTGCCGCCAGGGAGACCACATGAAAGATCGGTACAAACACCGGCCGGTCAAACCCAGCAAAGGAGAGATCGGCGAACCATCCGGCCCTCTCCTCATCCGAGTAATCCTCCCATTCCCTGTCATCTCCCCGGGGAAGCGAGATGACAGCGTCCCCGGTGGTCTCTGCCGGATCAGGAATATCTGCCTTCTCGCCGCTTCCCGCCGAGATCTGCAGGGTTGTGGAATGGATCTCCACCCGAAACTCTCTAAAAGAATCCCTCAGTTTCTCATAGAGCTTTTCATCGGATATCTCCGCGAAATCCTCCCCGGTCTGACACCAGCCAAAGGTGGCGGTCCCCTCCTTTTTTCCCTTCGCCATAGCCTGATGGATGAGATACCCGTACTCGTTCTTTTTACATTCCTTCTCCGCCACCGTCTAGTGCATCTCTCCCTCTTCCATCACCATATCGCCGTAATATTTCTCATATACCTCATGATCCTTCAGGGTCAAAACCCCGGAGGCACTGCCCCCGGATCCGGACCCGCCGGACACGCTGTCACAGAATTCATACCCATAGGCTTTCCCTTTCTCATCGTAGTACACTGGTGTTGTCTCCACTCCCTCGATGTCCAGGATCTTCCCGTCGTTCTTCTTTTCATAGCCGATACCGTAATCCAGACGCTGTACCGAATCCCCCTCACAGGTGTAGATGGCATTGTAGCTAAAGAGGCCGCTTCCCAGCACCGTTGCCACCAGGATCTCCAGCTGCCCGTCCTGATCCAGGTCTGTCACGGCATAGCGGGCGCTGTTGTCCTCCAGATACTCTTCCAGCAGTTCCCGGGTCAGCGGTTCATCCTCGTCCCGCTCCAGGGTCATGTGCGCCGCCATCCAGGACAGTCGGTTTTCCGCCAGAAGGCGGAGCTGTCTCTCTACATCTCTTTCTGTATCCCTTTCAAAACCTGCCGCATTGCCGCTGATCGCACTTCCACTGGCGGATTTTTCATCCCCCGCCGTGTTGCCTCCGCAGGCGGAGAGTACAAGAACGGCCATAAGGATCAGGCTGATGTTCTTTATCCCTCTGTTCATAATTTCAAACCTCCCATCCCAATTTCTGAAACCAATCTTTCTCCTCTTCCCGGCAAAAATACAGGCTTCTGCCCCCTGCGGAAGTGGCTGACTCGTAATATCCGATCAATCCTCTGTCCCTTTTCCACACAAACTTTCGAATCATCCTTCCCTCCTCGTTTGCATTCTGATACCAGGATGAAAACATCCGGATATCCTCGGGCCCGCTCTCCAGATAGTGATGCCAGCCCTCCCCTTTCTTTTTGTCCTTTATGGTCTTCTCTCTGCATACCAGCTGCGCCTCTGCCGGCACTTTCCCAAGAGACAGCATTTTCCGTCGTTGAGCCTCAGAGAGAAGATCCATATAGTAAATCTCACTGTCGGTGACAAAGAAATATCCAAAGACTGCACCGGCTCCCGCCGCCTGCCGGAATTCCTCCCATTCCTTCTCCGTCTCCGGCCTCAGTTCACTCTCCTCCACGTCCAGATCCTGCACAGAGTTGTAGAACATCTGGTACAGACTGCCCTTCGGACCGTTCTCTATATTGTCCCATCTCAGGGCTATCCTGCCGGAGATCATACCATTCTCTCTCCCATACTCCATCTCCACCGGTCCCGTGTCCGCCGAAAACCAGGGGTTGCAGACCTGGCTCTCTGTCCTCTCCTGCCCCGGCGTTGTCTGTCCGGACAATGTATGGATATCCTCCCTCAGCACACTCTCGTCCTGCAGGATTCCTTTCTTCCAGACACAGACACAGTCCCCGTCATCTCCATACCCCATGCGGTAAGCGATGAGACCCACATCCTTTTTCCACACATACCTCTCATATCTTCCCCCGGTAGCGTCGCCGCCGCAGAAGGTGTACTGGATCTCATCTCCCTGTCTCTCCGTCCGCTGATACTCTCCGTCTTCCCGGGTTTCCCTGTCTTCTTCCCGGCATACCGTTCTGGCCCCCGCCGGTGCCTCATAATTTACCAGAAGTTCATCGCACTCCCTCTGCGACATCTCACGGCCGCTGTCGGAAGTTTTCACAATGCAGCCGGCACTCAGAAGAAACTGTCCGATATCCAGATTCCGGACGTCCAGTCCCTCCTCCGTGATGAGGATCTTCCCATACCAGACTCTCTCTCCCGCCTCCTGGCTTTCAAAGGAAATCTCTACTTCCTGTTCCGCCCGCTCTCCGTTCTCCAGCAAAAATTCACCGGACCATGTGCCGGTCCCCATCTCATCATAAGTTCCCGCCGTCAGAGGGAAATAATCATTTCTCTCTGGCTTTCGATATTCGGAATCCCGTATCTCGTAGACACGGTAACTCCCCAGATCCTCCGGCAGGAGTATCCGGCTCACGATCACTCCGATGCCCTTCTCCGTTTTCACTACTTCCACATTCTTCCAGGACGTCAGATCCTCCAGACGGTAGTCCTCCCCCGGATCCGCTTTCTCTCCCCCCGGCACTCTGCCGGAAACCAGTGTCCCGGCTCCCGCCTGAAAGCACTCTTTCAGCTTCTTTTTGCTCCACAACAGCCGGGAGCGGGGAATGATCTTCTCCGTCATGGGATTGATATTGACCGCCACCGGGATCACGGGATTTGTATTCCCGCTGTGGTACTCCCGGATCACAAGATAAAAACTGGCTGTAGCCGCTCCCTGAAAAGTCACACGGCTATCCACCAGACTCAGCACAGAGTCGGAATTCACACATTCGCTCTCCTCGATCTCCCGCTCCACCTTTTCTTTGATCTTCCGGTTCAGCCGTCTCTGTTTCCCGGCATCCTCCATCCCGGTAAACATCGGAATCTCCCAGGTATACCCGGCCACCTCAGTTTTCTGAGGCTCCAGGCTATAATCCACCGCGCCACCGCCGCCGGAATCCTCGACGACAGCAGCTCCGCTTGCTGGCTCCCCGGAGGGCGCACTCCCATCCCCTGCCGTGCTCGCTCCACAGGCAGACAATATCAAGACAATCATCAGCAGTAAATACCATACCCGTTTCTCTTTTTTCACAAACTGTCCCTCCTCACTGACAAAATACCACAGATCTTTTCATCTCAAGACAGGCCAAGAAGCCACAGATATATCTGTTCCCTGTCGTTCTTCCCTATCCGCTTCTTCACGCCGCTGTCCGGATCCATGAGGATATATTCCACTCCCTTTTCATCATCGTAATCATCCGCCTCAAAAACACATTTCCCTTCCAGAAAAGCCAGGAGACGGTCATGCTTCACACCCTCGCTGACCTTCCTCTCATAGTGTAGTTCCGGTTTCCCCTCCAAATTGCAGCGGAGGACACAATTCCTGTCGGTATCATAGCTTATGATGTACAAACGATCGCCGTCCACCTGCAATTCATCCGGCCAGAAGCCCTCCAGCCCTGCCTTCTCACAAAACTCCTCTATCTCCCGGTGGGACAGGAATACTTCCCGTTCCCCTGTATTCACATCGTAGGCGTAAATATGCCAGGGATTGTCATCGTCGGACTCCATCATCCATCCCTCCGTGTCCCGTCTCTCCGGAGCATCATAGAGGACTTTTCCGCCCGACGGCCAGGTAGTGCCCGCTGCCGCCATCACACATCGGTCATCCACATTTTTCACGGTATTTTGACCCAGTTGGTATATATGTAACCCATATTTTTCGTCGGCATCCGGTTTTGTTACATACACAAAACATTTACCCACTCTGGCACCGGATGTAAACAACGTATCATTGAAAAACCCTACGCTGGCGGATGTCTCGTTCTCTATCTTGATAAATTTATTTCTCTGCCGGTCGTACACCTGAAAATCATGATCGGTACTGATCAGCACAACATAATCTTTATCTGCGTAAAGATTTCCCAGCCCGAAAGACCTCTCGTCCTTATAACAGTAGGTCAGGACTGTCCGCATTTTCTCCGGTAAAAGCGTGTCCCGGTGGGCCCCGTGATGTATCGGAATACTGTAAAGCTTCATTTTCTCCGAATCTCTCCAGTTCTCCAGAAGGATCTCATCGTTATTCACATACACCATGGACAGGGAAGCGTCGTCTAGCGGATACGTCTCCACCAGTTCCCCCGTCAGCATCCGCTGTTCAATCGTCGTCTTTCCCTTCCTCTCCCCCTCCACATACAGATTCCTGTCGTTGCAGACGTCATACCTCTCTCCCATGGACTCCCCCTGTGCCAGAACATCCACAGAATCGCCGCTGACCGCCTGACCGGATACCAAAGATGCCGCTTTAGGTTTATATTATAAACCTATTATAGCCTACCGCTCTCCTCCCGTCAACATTTTTTGCGAAAACAATAGGGCAGCCACTTATTCAAAAAACAAGCCGGGAAGCCCATAAATAAAGGATTCTCGGCTTACTAAGTATTTCTTTCGCGATATCCTTTACGTCCCGCCCGTCCGTGCAGACTTTCACAGTGGCCGCCCTCTCATAAAAAGGATTTCTCTTCTCCATCAGCCCGCGGATATACGCCACATTCATATTCCCATTAAGTAGTGGGCGGGAATCCGAGTCTTTTACTCTCCCGTATATGCTCTCCGGAGAGGCGGTCAGGAGAACGACTTCCCCCAGTGCCTGGAGTTTCCGCACATTCAGCTCCCGCAGCGCCATACCCCCTCCACAGGATATGACAGAGGGTTCCCTCTCCCCCAGCTCATCAATGAGCGCAGTCTCCCGCTCGCGGAAATACTCCTCACCCTCCTCTTCAAATATTTGCCGGATGCTGCGCCCCTCTCTCTCCTCGATCCACTGATCCGTCAATCTCCGGCCTCCCAGACAGGCAGAACAGCTCCCGGGAGACTGTCGATTTTCCGCTCCCCATAAAACCGATCAATATGATGTGTTTCTTCCCCGCATAGATCTTATCATATACCGTGAGCATTTCCCCGCAGGGAATCTGCCCCGGCGCAGAGGCGCGGCCTGCGCACCCAAAAGAGACCTCTGAGCCGTAGAGTCCCCCGTAGAGGCGGGATCTCCTCCCAAATTCTCCCATTGCCATCGTAATCAGCGGGTAATCCGGTCTCCTCTCTCTCATCTCTGCCGTTGCCATAAGGAGCACATCCACATCCCCCGGACACCGGGGCATACAGGCAAATTTCGCAACATCACATCCATACTCTCTCATTTTCTGCAGCTTCGCGAGAATGAACTCCCTCTCCGGCGTCTTCTCAAAATCGTGAAAGGAACCAATGATCTTCGTCCCACTGTCCGGATATTTCTCCCGGAGCGCGGCAATCCTCTCCGGCCCCCTCTCAATCTCCGCATCGACGTAATCCGCCACACCCTCTGCCAGAATCTGCTCAATCAGGGCAAAATAATCAAAACGGGAACCATTTGGCTCTCCTCCCTCCTGTTCTGTCCTGAGCGTCACAATCAGCTCCTTTTCGCCCAGTATCTTCTTCAACTCCCTGGCCACCCCCGCCAGTTCCCTCTCATAACCGGCAAAAAAATCCACCCGCCACTCCATCATCTGAACCGGCAGGGTGCTTATTTTCCTCGTCTCTCTGACTATTTCATCCCGCAGCGACGCCACAACGGGCACACAGATCTTTGGTCTCACAATATCCTCCCTCTGCTTAGAACTATTCCATAGCAATGTTTATCTAAGCTGAATGCTCTCTCTACTTCGATTCTATCAGTATTATCCAAGGACTTTAGTCCTTTATATTCTTGTTTCTTATCAACTTTTGCATTAGCACCTAGTCTGCCAAGTTTCGGTCCCGACAAGCGGATCCCACGGCCATCAAATTTTATTGACAACTTGCAAACTATTGTATATAATAGTATTGAACCACTGAACCCGCAGATGCGATGTAGGTGGTGTTTTTTATTTCGGATATATTACAAGTCCATATTGGTTTGTTTCATTTGCTTTCAAGTTTAATCGACCTGAATTTTTTAATGTTACCAATACTCTTCTTACAAACGCATCATCAATCACATTCGCAACACGATTTGGTAGTGCCTCATTCCTATATTCCACCCTAAAGTATAAATGAATAAAGAATGACACAAAATCACATATCTGTATAAAATATGATTCCGATGAATTCTTTTCCATGATATCTTCTATCATATTCGTAATCGGCTGATTCACAAAACCATATGAATACTTAGACTGAATTGGATTAAACGCACGTATCGCTCTTGCCGTCTTTCTCATAGGTGCAATTCTACCTTCATCCGTGATAATCAAATAATTCCACTGTCCATCACTATCATTCTCTATACGCTGTATATTATATTTCAAAGCATTTTCCAAAATATGATAATTATTATCCCTAAATTTCGTCTTATCAATAATTACATTTACAATTTTCAAATCCATAGCTGCAATCGTAAGTGTAAATACCTTTATGATTTCCTGCTTTACTTCCTTAGACCAGTTATAATAACGATATGGGTTCTTATCTGTAAGAAAATGTTTTGTATGCATTTCCTCTGTAACATGGAAACCATATTTATCTCGCAATTCCTTACGCAATCCACGCATAAGATTAAAATTCTGTTGCCAACTCTCCGCAGGCATATATAAACTCGTTAAAACAAAATGATCAGATGAAGCCATTGTCACTCCATCATCCCCAGTTTCATCAAACTATGCTATGTACGTTTTCATCTATTCTCCCCTTTTCTACTGTGGTTAAATATTCCATAGAGAAACCTCCTTATCTTAACATTAATTATATTCTGAATGTGATTTTACAGAAAATCTGCAAGAAAAATGCTTTCAATTGATTGAAACCCTTGCAAGTATTTTACCACAAAATGGGCACAAAGTCAGTAAAATCATTTGTTTTTTCTTAATCGCTTAATCAGCAGACACTACTTATAATTTCTTTTTCCCAACACTTTTCAAAAAGGTTTTCTTTAACTCCTGCGGCTTATAGAAAAAATGTTCTTCCCCGATCTACTCAATCGTTTTTCGTCTCGCTTAATCCTCAACAATTCCATAGAACAAATAAAATCTGCTGCCTATAAAAGCCGATATATTTCTGTGGTTCGGCTTTTCTACACTCTACATTCGAGAATTGTATTGAAAAGACGGCATTTAGAATTGTGCTAAGTTCAACCAACTTTCTGGCAATATCTTGCATGTTTATACTCACTTTCCTATATAATTGTCATTTATTATTTTATATAATTCTTCCAACTTAACTTGAATTTGATCAAATACTCTTCCTTGTTCCTCCTGAAAGGACTGTTTGTTGCCACATTCTAATACAAAATCCTCAATATCTACTATTTGATTATGTATAGAATCATAAAATTTTTTGTCCGCATATCTAAAATATAGAATAGTATTCAATAAATCTGTTAATGTCTCAGAGAATTGTTCGCTGTCAACCAACTTATTATCTTTAAACCTTAAATAAGTTCGGGCTTTCGGAATTCTTTCTATTAAAAATTCATCAAATATCTCATTATATATTCTTGCATTCATATTAATTTTATTTATTTTTTTATTTTGAAGATAAGTAATTATATAACAAACAATCGATGAAACAAACGAAAGTACTGATAATACTATCGATATAATTGAAACCATATTTCCCTTTCACCTCACTGTAATTTTTTCACAATACTATTTCGTAATTTTTCATTAGATATAACCAAATTTTTCTCTGTCGCTTTTAATCCAATTTGTTTAACAATGTCCGAAAAAAAGCCTTGAACAAAAGAAGAGGCTATCATTCTTATTTCATCCGGAAAAACAATTTCAAATTTCTCATTAAAATTCAACTTATTTTTTACCTGTTCTTCATATATTTTTACTCCAAAATCAAATCCTGCTAAATTAGTCAATTTTTTATCAAAAGCCAAATTTATTTTATTCATAATATTCCTCCCTTTTAACTGCATAATTTAAATTATAGGCCACCCCTGGCAAAAATGTATTTATTGTATCAAATGCACTTTTATCAGGGATATCTGAAAAAAAATCTTTGCTTTTATTAAATCCAACATATTCATCATTATCATATAACATATGTTCTTTTTCAAAAAAAAGAATTCTTCTTCCACTTAACATATAACATAGATGGGTATCAGAATCTTCTTCTAAAGTTCTCAACAAGCTTGTTAACCCTGTACCACCTAGTTCATTTTTTACTCTGCTTCCCGATATTTTATGCTGAAATGATGAAATTGTGTAAAAATCATCTTCTTTATAATTTTCGTTTAAATGTGCAAAATGATATTTTTTTGCTTTCAACACATCATTGTATCTTTTAGATAATTCAATTTTAGATAACAATTTCTCTTTCAACGGTTCAAAAAATAATGTTGATGAATAATTTAATATTACAACATTTAATCCATAAAATACGCCCTCTTCATCTCTTTTTCCATATTCACTTTGAGTTATGTCAATATCTAACAAGCACTCTGAATTCCCATGTTCACCAGCATTTCCAACTAACTCAATAATCACTTCAGATAATTTTTCACAAGTAATATCCTCAATTCCATTATTAAATAAAAAACCATATATATCTTGCAATAAATTTGAAAGGTATTCATCTTTTCGCTCATTTCTCTCCGGTATAAGTTTTCTGAAATGATGCATATTTATATCATATTTATAATGCTTTGCTATAATATCTTTATTATTAACAAGTGAAGAATATCTAATTCCCTCTGTCCAAATAGTAAGTTTTGCTTTGAATTGAATATCTATTTTGTGACCTACTATCTCATTTAGATAATAAACTATACTTTCAAATATTATGTACACCAATTTATCATAGAATTCAAACTCTCCTAAAATTATTACAATAGGAATCTTTTGTCTATATACATTCCTAATATAATTAATAACTGAAACAAGTTCTAAAATATGATCTCCGTTAAATGTGCCATTTACATTCATGGCATATACCATATGTTTATTCTTAAATTTCAATTTTTTCTTAATTCTATTATTGAACTTTTTCGTATTGTTCATTTCAAATAATAATTTGCAATTTTTCATTTTATTCACCTTGATGACCCCTAGTTGAAATAATCATGCCCCAACTCGGGGAACAATTTCAATATCCTCATCCATATATTTTTTGCATTGTATCAGCAACCCTAAATACCTTCTAATTGTTGCCGATGATTTATCGCATACATCTTCTGCTTCCTTAGGAATGATACATCCTTTTTCTTCCAGAAGTTCTATTATCGGTAGCACTTTATCAAAATCTTTTTTAGTTAAAACTTCGCTCAAAACTTCGCTCATTTTTTTGAGCGAAGTTGTTCTGTTCCTGTGTTGTACGCACTTTAACCATCTTCAGCACAAGCGTTATCTGATTTAGACAGACCTCGCACACTACCCCAGCTCTATCAGCTCTTTCGGCGAATGCGTGATATTCTCACAGCCATCCTCCGTGATCACCACCACATCCTCAATCCGGACGCCGCCAAATCCTTCGATATAGATTCCCGGCTCCACTGTGATCACCATACCCGGCTGTATCACCGTATCCTCTCTTTCAGAAAATGCAGGGCTCTCATGTATCTCCAGCCCGACAGAGTGGCCGAGCGAGTGGCCGAAATACTCCCCGTAGCCCGCTGACCGGATCACGTCTCTCGCCAGCGCATCCACCTCAATTCCCGTCATGCCGGGGCGGATGCCCTCCAGTGCTGTCTTCTGGGCCCGGAGCACTGTATTGTACACCTTTCTCTGCTTCTGCGAGGCATTTCCGACCACCACTGTCCGCGTCATATCTGAACAGTACCCTTTCCATATACAGCCAAAGTCCAAAGTGAGAAAATCCCCCTCTTCCAGAACCTTATCCGTGGGAACCGCGTGGGGCATAGCAGAGTGAGCCCCGGAGGCCGCAATGGTGTCAAAACTAAACCCCTCCGCCCCCTCTTCTTTCATAAAATATTCCAGACGGGCCGCCACCTGTTTCTCCGTCATGCCCCTCTCCAATGCCGTGAGAATCCTCGCAAAAGCCCGGTCTCCGATGGACTCCGCCTCCCGGATCCACTGTATCTCTCTCTCATCTTTCACACGGCGGAAATCACTGACCAGATTCCCCGCCTTTCTCGTCTCTACATGCCTAAGGCCTGCCTTTTCCAGCTGGCCGCACAGATCACTGTACCCGGCGACCGTCATCTGGCGGTCCTCAAACCCCAGTATAGCCGCGCGGTCGCTGTGGACGGCCTCTGCCAGCGGGCCATAATATTCCCCGCTGCTCCACTTCACAACCGAAAAGCCCGGGCACTCCGCCGCCGCGGCAATCGTATAACGGGAGTCCGTAGCCACAATCCTCTGCCTCCGGGACACATACACATAACCCTCTCCGGTAAACCCGGCCGTATACCGCATATTCGGCGGGCTCGTCAGCAAAAGAGCATCCGCAGAAACTGCATCCAGCATTTTATTGATAAGGCACTCTGTATTCTCTCTGTCCATAACCGATCTCCCTCTTTTAAAAAATCATTTTCTTTTCAACCGTGTCTGCCCTTCCCCTTAGGAACTGTTTAGAAATAACTTTGCACTCCCGCTTCGGGAAATGCTTGCATATAGGGCATTTCCTGAAGCAAATTTAAAAGTTATTTCGTGACCGTTCCTTATCTCTGCGGCGGTACGCCCGCAGCACAAACCACTCGAGCTTCCGTTTCAGCACAATCTGTATCTCCTCGCGCTTATCAATGGGACGCACAAGGATATTCCTGAGTCCTGCCCTCTTTGCGCCCCAGATATCCGTAAAGATCTGATCCCCGATAAATACTGTACTGCCCCGCTCTGTCCCCATAAGCTCCATCGCCCTGAGATACCCCTTCACCGACGGCTTATTTGCCCTGACAACAGCGTGCACTCCGATCTCCCGGTTAAACAGATCCACCCGCTCCCTGTCATTATTAGAGATCAGGCAACACGCAAAACCTAGGCCTTTCAGCCGGGCAAACAGCTCCACCGCCCGGGGTGTGGCCTCCTTCCCGTGCTCCACCAGCGTATTGTCAATGTCAAAGAGGATCCCGCGGATCCCCTCCCGGTAAAGTTTCTCATAGTCGATATCATAGGCCGAAGGCATGATTTCATCTGGAAAAAAACACTCAAACATGATCCCCTCCGGAAATTGACTTCAAATGAATGATAAACTGCTCTGCCACTCTGCCGGAGTACCCGCCGTTTCGCAGGCTCCACGCATTGGCCTGCATAAGCAGCTCCTCCCTGTCCAGAGTGATATCCGGATCCGCCCCGGCAAGTCCCAGGACAATCTCATCAAACGCCTTTTTCTGCGGCCGGCTGAAATTGATGGTGACGCCAAACCTGGCCACAAGAGACAACTTCTCCTGCATCGTATCCGAACGGTGCAGTTCATCCTGGGACATATCCGAGCGGTCACTCCATGTCTCACGGATAAGGTGGCGGCGGTTCGATGTGGCATAGATCAGGACATTATCTGGCCTCACTTCCATCCCCCCCTCAATCACGGCCTTCAGATATTTATATTCAATCTCAAATTCTTCAAAAGACAGGTCATCCATATAGATAATAAATTTATAATTGCGGTTTTTCACCTGCTCAATAATCCCAGAGAGATCCTGGAACTGATGTTTATACACCTCGATGAGACGGAGCCCCCTGTCATAATACTGGTTGAGGATTGCCTTGATACAGGTGGATTTCCCGGTGCCGCTGTCGCCATAGAGAAGACAGTTATTCGCCCCGCGCCCCTGGACAAATGCCTCTGTGTTTTCGATGAGCTGCTGTTTCTGGAGCTCGTAGCCGATCAAATGATCAAGAGTCACATCACTGGTGTGAGTGATGGGGGACAAAATCATATCCTCCCCCTTATGGACGACGCGGAACGCTTTATTCAGGCCGAATTTTCCCACTCCGTACCGGCGGTAAAACTCTGTCACAATGTCAAACATGTCGCTGCCGTCCCTCGCGCCCCGGAGATCCTCTGCCATAACGCGGACTTTCTCGCTGACGCTCTTATTGTAAGTATTTTCCGCCTTTGCCATTGAGTGGTAATGGGTCAGTATATCAAAACAGTCCACCCCCAGTTCTTCCTGGACGCGGGAAAAATCGTAGTGAAACAGGCGGTAAAAACATTCCATATCCTGTCTCACAATCCGGTTTACAGAGGCGTCCTTTCCGGTCCCCACCGTCTCGCAGATCATACTAAAAGGATTTTCATTTGTGGCGAGAATATAGGCGATGTAGCACTGCCATAGATTCTCATCAAATCCGTATGTCGTGGACAGCTCAAGGAGCCGGTAGACCTGGTCATAGATCCCCCGCACGAGCTCCTCCTTCGTACAGGAGCCATCCCCGCGCTTCGCCTTTTCCAAAAGGCGGCCAAGCGTCATCAGAATACTGTCTTTATCCAAATTTCCATACATAATCAGCCTTGCTGTCTCATGGAACATAACACATCTCCCCCGTTCTCAAAGATCTTCCAGTTTAATGCAGTGTATATTGTCCATATTTTTGGCCATTGCCGCCAGATTTGTCGTAAAGCTTTCTTTCGAAAACAGATAATAATAATCCGCCTCTTTTCCTGTCTGCTCCGCGCTCTTTAGCAATTCCTGGAAATCCTTCACATCCATAGGCGAATGCCCCCACTTACAAGTTCCCACAAATATTTTGCCGTCCCCGCTCTCTGCGATCAGCGGGACAAAGCCGTCTTTTCCGTACAGACTGGCGATACTGCCAAATTTCGCGGGAAGTCGGTTGTAGCGGTTCATCAGCTCCAGAAACTCCCGGCACACTTTCACAAATGCCCGGGCAACAATATCATCCAGGCCGTTATAGACAAACTCTTTATAAAATTTATCCGGCTCCATCATGCTCAGGGCAGACAGATTGGGATAGATCAGTTTATACCAGAAATGCAAAAAAGAGTCCGAGATGCGATACAAGCCTTTCTGCACCTGGGATTTCCGGTCCGTCTCAAAAGAAAACAACTTCTCTGCGACATCAATCTGGATCAGATTTTTGATATACACCGAAATCTTTGCCCGGCTGAACCCAGTCCGGTTGTACAAATAGTTCAGCTTCGGCTCATCCTCCGCCAGCACAGACAGGATTGTGCTGTAAAAGGGGAGCTCCCGCAGCGTTGTCTTTAAAAACCGCTGTGCTTCCCGGTGGAGAGGTCCCCGGTCATCCAGGACGAGCCGGATGACATTTTTCTTCACCGTCTCTTTCGGATTCCACAAATTGAGATAGGCGGGGACGCCGCCCAGAATCCCATAGATCACAATGCACTCTTCCGTCGTGCACTCTGGGAAACGCTCTACCATCTCCATAAACGTAAATTCGTGTATTTTTATAAAAGAGGAAATGTGGGCGGCAAACTCCCCCATATCTTCCACCATAGAGTTCTCCACCCACTGCACCGAAGAACTCAGAAGAAGGAGCAATACCTTTTCCCGGGGAAGCCCCTGATAGAAAGCGAAAAAGTCCGGGAAGAAATTTTTGTATCCCTTCTGCATTAGATCAAATTCATCCACAACAAAGCAAACCCTCTGCTCCCTCCGGAGTTTCTTTTCGAGTTCCGCTTTTATCTCCTCAAAATAACGATTCTGTTCCGCCTCTGACAATTCCCTCGCCTGGTAATACACATAGGGCTTATCTTCAACCAGTTGTTTTGCCAGCCGCGTCTTTCCCATCCCCTCGCGGCCATAGAGGACAATCACCTTTCCCTCCCCGGATTCATAAGCCTTTGTGAGCGCTGTCAGCTCTCTCTGTCGTCCAACGAACAAACAACCACTTCCTCTCTACATTTTCTCCGGCGCCTCAAAACCGAGAAGATCAACACACTGCTCCAGCACGCGCTGTACCAGAAAGACCAGTTTCAGATAAGAGGCTTTCCTCTGCTCATCCTCTTGTGCCAGAATCATTGTCTCATGGTAAAAATGATTGAGCGCCTCCGACAACTCATATATATACTGGCAGATCTTGTGGGGTGCGAGCTCCTCATAGGCGGACTCCACCGCGTCCGCAAACCGGTCCAGCGCAAGGTACAGATCTGTCTCACTGTCGCTGATGGGCGGCAAAAGCACCATATCCTCACTTATCTTCCCGCCCTGGCTCTCATATTTTGCCAGCAGGGATTTGATGCGCACAATCGTATAGAGGATATAGGGGCCTGTATTCCCCTCAAAGGAGGCAAATCTCTCAATATCAAAAATATAATCTTTTGAAGCCTGATTGGAGAGGTCGCCGTATTTCAACGCCGCCAGGCCAACCCGGGCAGAGATATTCTCTGCCTCCTCCTCCGTGTAATCCCGGTTATTCTCTATTTTTTTGCGCACTTCCTCGTTGATCTCTTCCCTCAGCGCCTGAAGCCGCAGCACACCGCCGTCCCTCGTCTTAAATGGTTTGCCATCCTTTCCATTCATCGTACCGAAACCGATAAAAATCAATTCCGTGCCCGGGCCCGCGATACCGGACTTTTTGGCCGCGCGGAACACCTGCGTGAAGTGAAGGCTCTGGCGCTTATCCGCCAGATAGATGATCTGATCGGGATGAAACAGTTTCTCTCTCTCAACGATCGTCGCAAGATCTGTCGTAGCGTACAGCGTCGCACCGTTTGACTTCACAATGAGACAGGGCGGAATCTCTTTTTTGTCCCCCTCCTCCGTCACATCCACTACGAGAGCCCCTTCGCTGAAATGGGCAAACCCGTCATCTTTTAATTTCTGCACCATATCCGGAATATAGGACTGCACATCGCTCTCCTTTTTCCACAGGTCAAATTCCACACTTAATTCAGTGTAATTTTTTTTCAGATCCGCCACTGACACATCCAGAATGTGCTTCCACAGAGCGGTGTATCCCGGATTTCCCTCCTGGAGCATCGCCGTCGCCTGCTGGGCCTCCTCCAGATAGTCCTCGTGTTCCTTGGAATAACTGCTGGCGTATGGGTAGATCTCCTCCAGGTCACTGATCGTAAAGGGCGCCTCTGCTGGATACTCTCCCTGATACCCCTCATCAAAATAAGGGAGCCCCGGCTGACGTCTTTTAAGCTCCGTGATGATCAGGCCAATCTGAAGTCCCCAGTCCCCGAGGTGCACGTCACCGATCACTTTATTTCCCATAAAACGGCAGATCCGCTTCACGCTCTCTCCGATCACCGCAGAGCGCAGATGACCCACATGCAAAGGTTTTGCCACATTGGGGCCGCCGTAATCGATCACGATCGTCTTTTCCCTCTCCGGAAGTTCCACGCCAAAATGCTCCTCCCGGCTCATCTGCTCAACCCGCGCCGCGAGGAAATCCGCGCCGACAGAAATGTTGATAAATCCAGGATTAACACTTTCTATCTTTGAAAATGTGCTGTCACCCTCCAGTTCTGCCACCACATCCCCGGCAATCTGAAAGGGGGCTTTTTTGTACTCCTTTGCCGCCGCCATCGCACCATTGCACTGAAACTGGCATAAATCCGGCCGGTTTGACACCGTGATGCCACCGTACTTCTCATTATATCCAGCTTTAACAAATCCATCTTTTACTTTTCTTGTTAAAACGTCAATTATTTTTTGCATCTTTGTCCTCCGTCTCTATATTTGGAAACTATTATTTCCCCTACTTATTATTCTAAACTTAAACCCATATTTGTCAATAGTTCAAAGTAGTTTTCAAATGTTTTTTTGCAGCACATGGGATTGTCAATCATGATGCCCGGCACTCTCGTCCCGATCACAGCAAATGCCATTGCCATGCGATGGTCGTCATAAGTCTGTATAGTCACCGGTTTCCCTGCCAGATCTGCCGGATACACAATAAATCCGTCGCCGCCCTCTGTCTCCCGGCAGCCGGTTCCCAGCCGGCCAAG
>CANRMO010000021.1 GCA_947631755.1 uncultured Lachnospiraceae bacterium
GAAAACCCGCCAGATAATTGCGGAATCTGCCGCCAGGCAGTGCCGCGATCATCTCCTCTGTCCGTGCAAGTTTATCCTTCGCAAAAAAACTATAGGACAAAAACATAAAAAAGACAAATGATATGGGGATCAGAAACAGCGGATTTGGAATACTACCACTAAAAGACACTCCCTCTCCATAGCGCAAGAGTGGCTCAAGACCTTTTTCAATCCAGCGAAAAAATATAAGCGTCACCAGTACCATCACCGGGTTTTTCAGAAATTGTTTAGCCCTTATATAAAACATATTCTTCCTCTTCTAAAAGACCATTATCCTCTGTTCATTTTTATTTTATCATCCATACAAAAACAATGCAAGTGTAATGTAATGAGCGGTCACTTTTTGCGATAAGCGGTAATAGATGAACCATTGGAATATGTCCGGCTTGCTTTAGATGGTGTCATAACAGGCATAGGTGGATGCAATTGATAGTTTGGAAGTGTGGTAAATATTTGAAACTTATAAAGTCGAACGAATTTGTTGATAAAATCGATTGATTTATGTATAATATAATTAAAGAGAGAGATTTCTTTTTTCAGACAATAATTATTGATTCTTCAAGAAAGGGGATGGTGATATGTCTATTACTGCAACTGAATTAAAAGTTAATCTTGGCAAATATCTGATGCTTGCAGAAACGGAGGATATTTATATAACCCGTAACGGAAAAGTTGTTGCAAAACTGTCTAATCCATATCAGGACAGAGTGGATGTTGCTAAGTCATTGTTCGGAATTCTTCCGGCGGATGTGACTTTAGAGGAAGCGCGAGAAGAAAGGTTGAATACAATATGAGAGTCTTAGTTGATGCCTGTGTTATCATTGATGCCTTGCAGGCTCGTGTTCCATTTGCAGAAGATGCACAAAAGATTTTTATACATTCTGCAAATAAGCAGTTTGAGGGATATATCACAGCAAAGTCCGTTTCAGATATATACTATCTGACACATCGGTTGACTCATAGCGATGCAGAAACACGCAAAATTTTAAGCAAACTTTTTACATTGTTTCATTTATTGGATACTACTTCTTTGGACTGTCGAAAAGCAATATCTTCTGAAATTAATGATTATGAGGATGCTATTATGGTGGAAACTGCTATCCGTTCTGAGATGGATTGTATTGTAACACGAAATGAAAAGGATTATGCTAAATCTCCGATTATGGTACATGAACCAACGGAATTCGTATCAATCTTAAAAGCGGAAAAATAAAATTGATTTTCCTTACTCAAACCACTCACTCATAACCAATGTCTGATTGTACGGCATCTCACCTGTCCGCAAAAACCACTGGTATCCTTCGGTATAAGGTCTTCTCAGCACAAGGTGGTCTTTCCCGAAATAAAGATACTCTTCATCCCCTCCAAACGCTACCCCATCATAAAAGAGCGTCTTCCCCTGCAGCGAATTTTCCCGGATAAATGTCTCCCAGTCCTGCATAACTGTGCTTCTCTTATCTGTGGGCGCATACTGGTTTCCGGCTATTGTATACACCAGATTTGCCCCAGCAATCTCTTTCTTCTGTAGAAACGCATTTGCCGCCAGTGTCACGCCGTCACTCCTGCCCCGGAAATGGTTTCTCCCCACCTCCGGCAGATTACAGTATACCGTGTGGCCGCTCTCCACCTTTATATCATAATCTGTCTCATAACCGAGCCCCTCCAGTGCCGAGCCATTGTAGTGCTGCTCCACTACCCCCTCTCCCGCCAGGGAACCCATCCCCTCCCGTATGTCTTCCGGCAGATCATCAAAACCGGAAGCTTCTTCCCAGTTAAAATACAGATACCTCTCCCCCGAAAACGGCAGATAGGCAAAGTACGCCGGAAGCCTCACCGCCTGGGAAGTGGAATAGTGCACTTTTGACGCCCCGCGGTAACGGAATACAAAACAGGAATGTTCCTTTCCACTATCCGGGCAGAGGACAACCTGATCCCCCTCCTGCGTAAAGGGCACTCTCTCCCCGTACTCATCCCTCACCTCCGCGACCCGGTACTCATGCCGGAGCGCAAATGTATACGTGGCCAGATCAGCCGTATCCACACAAACTTTTACCCTGGCACTCAGAACCCGCCCGGTACTCAGCTCCGCTTCATATTTTGTGATGTGGAAATCCTCAGCCGGAAGATAGTTGTCATATGTACCCGCATATTCCGGGTGCTCATAATAATAATCATACTCCTCGCTCCACGCATCCTGCTGGCTGTCCACATCCACATGGCTTGCACCGGACGGCTGCATATACAGACACAGAAACAAAGCGCTCACTGCCGCCAGACACGCCGTCACCAGCTTTTTCCGTCTGCGCACCGTATGAAAAACAATAATTGTCAGAACAGGAAAAATCCAGAAAAGTATCCTCTGCCACTCAATACTCTCAATTGAGATGATATAATCTTCATCTGGCCTTGCATAGTACATCCTCGTAGTTAGCCCGAACAGATCTGCCGCCTGATAAGCCGTCTCATTATTTCCCGCAATCTCATACAGCGTTGTCAGAAAAAACTGGCTAAAAAAACAGTTGACCACCATCATCAGGGTGTATGCCCTCATATCCGTGCGGCAGAACGATGCCGCCAATCCCACCAGAATAGAAAATATATTTACAAAAAAGATATGTACAGTATAACATTTGAAGCCAAACAGGACAGCTCCAAAATCCAGATACCCCAGGGACATTTTACAGCAGTATATGTGATAAGCTGTAAGTCCCGCAAGCAGAATGAGATCCACGCCTCCCAATACAAGAAAACCTGCCAGATAATTGCGGAATCTGCCGCCGGGCAATGCCGCGATCATCTCCTCTGTCCGTGCAAGTTTATCCTTTGCAAAAAAACTATAGGACAAAAACATAAAAAGGACAAATGAAATGGGGATCAGAAATAGCGGATCTGGAATACTACCACTAAAAGACACTCCCTCTCCATAACGCAAGAGTGGCTCAAGACCTTTTCCAATCCAACGAAAAAATATAAGCGTCACCAATACCATAACCGGATTTTTAAAAAACTGCTTTACTTTTACAAAAAACATATACTCTCTCCTCAAAAAAACATTATCCTTTGTTAAAGAATCTACTTATTTCCACTGTTTCCTGCTTTCATTATAACCACTTTTACACAGAAGCACAACAAGGGATTTTAGTCCTATTATACAAAACACTGTCCCTAGCAACACTGTCCCTAACTCAAAAATAAATAGAATTTAGAGTGCGCTTGTGGTAAAATCTCTGTATAGGAGAACGATAAATGAATTTAGAATTATTGAATAAGATATGCCAGCAATGTCATCTGGGCGAATTAGAAATTACCCCAATTACCCTTACAGGGGGATTTATGCATAAAATGTATTCATTATTTACAGACCAGGGGAAATATGCTGTCAAGCTATTGAATCCATTTGTCATGCAGAGGGAAACAGCATTAGAAAACTATCGAACGGCCGAATCATTGGAACTGTTATTAGAAAAGAATAACTTCCCTGTTATCCCGGCTTTGACTGTTAATGGGGAAAAAATGCAGAATATAGACGGTCAATTTTTTTACCTGTACCAATGGTATGACGGCCACGCGCTAAAATCAAAAGAAATATATGAAATGCATTGTGCTAAAATCGGAAATATACTGGCCGAAATCCACAATTTGGATAGAAAAGATACGGGCTGCGTATCAAAAGAGCTCCATATTGACTGGGATTTCTACATCTCCAAGTTGTCTCAAAAAAATAAGGAACTCTATGATCTGCTCAATGATAACCGGATCCTGCTTTATGAGAGCCAGGAAAAAGGAAATGCTGCTTCAAAAAAATTACCCTCTGTTTTATCCATCTGCCATAACGATATGGACAGCAAAAATGTATTATGGATCGGCTCAGATTTCCGTATTATAGATTTAGAATGTCTTTCTTATAATAACCCTCTAATAGAGCTGTTTGAATCAGCTTTGTGTTGGTCTGGATATGAAGAATGCAATATTGATTATAATTTGCTTTCACTTTTCATAAGCTCCTACACAAAATCTGGCGGCCAGCTTCCCACAGATTGGGAAATTCTTTATGACAGCAACAACGGCAGATTAGAATGGTTAGAGTACAATGTCAAACGTTCTTTAGGAATAGAATGTTCAAAAGAAGAAATTGAACTGGGTGTTTCCGAAGTTAAAAAAACAATGGCGCACATTATTTATTATCATAGCGCAAAAAATGACATTATAAATTGCCTGCCTCCGTTTCAGTTTCAATAACTTTTTTGTCTATTCTTTTAAACAAAATCTCTATCTCCGGAAGAATATAGCCCGCGGAAACAGAATGTTTTTCCCACTTGCTGTCTATATTTAACCAGTTACATACTTTTGCAGAGGAAAATGGTAAAAATGGACAAAGCAATACAGCCAGGTTCGCTATAATTTGCACGCATTGATACAACGTATTCTCACACGAAGCGGCATCCGTAGTTCTGGTGATCCAGGGCTTTTCCGTATCAAAAAACTTATTTGAATGCCTGACAAATTCAAATATAGTATTAAGGGCATCTCTAAAAATCCCGCCCTCTATCTGTTTACCAACAGTCACAAATAGTTCCTCTATCTGTTTGTCAATGACTGGATTGTTTTTTCCTTTTGGAACAATGCCATCATAATATTTTGAGATAAAAGCTAAGGAACGGTTTATAAAATTTCCATATGCCCCCAGCAGCTCTCCATTATGGCTGTTTACATATTCCCTCCACGAAAAGTCAGCATCTTTTTTCTCCGGCCCATTTGCCAGGAAAAAGTACCGGATGGAATCTGGTTCATAATTGTCCAATAAATCTTTAACCCAAATGGCGTAATTCTGGCTTGTGGAGATTTTCTTTCCCTCAATCGTCAAATATTCGCTTGAAATTATCTGGTCGGGCAAATGCCACTTTTTATCATTTGCCAGTAAAAGAGAGGGTAAAATGATTGTGTGAAACGGAATATTGTCCTTTCCGTGCACATAATAATGTTTCGCATCTTTTCCCCAAAGCTCATCAAAATCTGCCCCTCTTTTTTCTGCTGCAATTTTGCTCGCTGATAAATATCCTAATACATTTTCTGCCCATATATAGATTGATTTGTTTTCGTATCCTTCTTTAGGAACCTTTATTCCCCATTCCAGATCTCTTGTCAAAGCACGGTCTCTTAACCCGTCATCTATATATCTGTTTGTAAATGCAATCGCATTTTTTCTCCATTCCGGATGATTATTGACCAGCTCCCTCAGCTCACTCCGCAGTTTGGTAATAGCAATATATAAATGCTTTGATTTTCTGAAATTTACAGATTTTTTACACACCGCACAAACTGGCTCAATAAGATTTTCCGGTTCAAGTACTGTACCACAGAAATCACACTGGTCGCCCCGTGTATCTTTTCCACATTCAGGACATTTCCCTAATACAAAGCGGTCAGCAAGAAAAGTATCACAATTCTCGCAATATGCCTGTGGAGTTTCCTTTTCATAAACATAGTTGCTTTCATAAAGCCTTTTATGAAATTCCTGTACAAAGCGCTTGTGTTCGTCGGATGATGTTTTCGTATAGACATCATAACTGAAGCCTAATTTTTCAAAGCATTGCACAAATTCTTCGTGATAGAAGTCGCTTATTTCCTGTGGCGTTCTGTTTTCCTGCTTTGCCCTGATCGCAACAGGTGTACCATGGCAGTCACTCCCTGACACGAAATACACATTATCTCCAACAGCTCTGTGATATCTTGCCAATACATCACCGGGTAACAGACCTGCAATATGTCCAATATGCAATGAGCCATTTGCATATGGCCATGCTCCTCCAATTAAAATATTTTTCATTTTTACATACCTCATTTCTTAATTTTTAGTGATAACTCAGTTTTTATCGTTTCAAAAATCATTCTGTTTTCTGCAACCACGAGCGTCACGCTTCGCGAGACTGCTCGGGTTCGCGGGCGCGCTCGGATCGTCTTGTGCAGGCACAGACATATCCTCGCTTTGCCTTCGCGCAAAAAAGGTGCCAGAAACAATAATTTGTTCCTGACACCTTCGTCATTTACATTAGCCATTATATGATTGCAGCCCGGAAATGTCAATGTCATTTTTTATTTTTAGCAGATTTTCACAAGAATTTTCAATATCCATCCGCATTTTCAGCATTTTGCCAAATAATACTTTGTTCGGATACCATTTCCACCGGAGGTTATTTTCTCCAAAGAGGGTCCGCGTTCATATCAAGTATCCCTTTTAACCGCTTTGGTTCAAGCGGCACATCCATAATCGCATTGATCCCTAACCTTATACTGTCGTCTATGATATCCTGCCGGACCTCCTCCGCCAGCACAATAACCGGTACCTCTTTTACGTCCTCCCCGCCCCTCGTGCGAAAATATAATGCAAATTCGGGATAATGCATATCCGGCGGGACTCCCTCCAGCAAAACCGCCTGAAACATGTCCGGCGGATATCCCGCACACAGCTCCACCGCCTCTTTCCCGTCACTTGCCAGATAGACGGTGGCACCATTTAATCTCAGAAGCGAACCGCTGTCATATTTTTTTGATGCCACCCCCTCCACAAGAAGAAAGGTACACCCCTTAAGCTCTCCCGTCTCATCCGTGCCATTTTCCGGCTCCAGAATCCTGTTCTCCGGGATAGACGATTTTCGCTGCAGCGGGATCGACACATCAATGACATTCACCTTGTTTCCTCTGCGCTTTAAGTGGATGCTGCCCCCCATCAGCTCCGCCATTTTCCGCGCTACCGTCAGCGAAAATGCCGTACAGACCTCTCCGTCCCCCTGCTCCCACATGGGATTGGCTCCCCATTCCCCCATGGGATATTTCCGGCCGTAAAAGGAATCCGCCACAGGAATTCCTGTATCTTCCACCACCAGTTGCAGCTGGGATGACCCTCCCTGATTGATATCATTTCCCCAAATACGGATCTCACTGTTTTTTTCAGAAGCCATAACGCAGTTTCCTGTCACACTATTTATGATCTGGCCGATGCGCCCCGCATCGCCAAAATGATGTTTGCGCTCCAGATCTATATTCAGGACAAATCCGATCCCCAATGTCTCTGCGCGTTTCTCCCATGTCCGGAAAACATTCCACAGCAATTCATCCAGTTCAAAATACTTATTCTCAAACCGTATCCTGCCCTGCTCCAGCATCTCATACTCCGTGATATTCTGCAGCACTTTTGTCATATAGCGGACAGCCTGTCCCAGACGGCAGCGCTGATCCTCGTCAAGTTCTCCGCCCTCAAGCTCCTGTCCCACATATTCCAGCGGCTCTCTCAGTTCTCTGGACAGGACCGCAAAAAAATCCTGTTTGAGTTCAAACATATTTTCCCATGCGAATGTCGATTCCGTCCAGAATTTTGATCGCTCTTCACTCATTTTATGCACTCCTCCCCTCCCCGGGATCTATTTTTTACGCCGGGCCACTACGACAAATCTCCCCTCTTCAACATGATAGGCACATGTCACCATTGTCAGAAGCTGTTCTCCGTATTCCGGCACGATCCCTGTGTCATATTCGGATAATTTTTTTATATTTTCCACATAAGTCTTAAACTGTTTCTTTGATAAATGCCCAATGTGGTCATAATAGCGGAACACATCCTGATCCTCTTTATAGATCTGCGAATAAAACGCCGCCACGACCTCGTACTGCCTCTCGTCATACAGCGTATCAAAATAGACAATCTTATGCTTCTCATAGAACTCTTTAGAATCAAAATCAAGGAGGTGGGCAAACATCAGCCCGCTCTTCATGTGGTGCCCGTAGACCATGAGATTGCTCTCTTCGTCCTCCGGATCACAGGAGGCGTCCAGGAATGGAAGCCCATTCACATCATACTCTTTCTTAAAATTTTTATGCAGATAGAACTCCGAATCTTTCGGCGTCTGCATAACCGGATAGTCGATCTTTGTATCCTTTACCTGGATCCAGCCCGTTATATCCGGGTTCTTTTTATACAATTTTCTGTATTTTTTTATGATCGGATGGCCATCGTCTGTCTCAATATCCCCGCCGTCCTCTTCCTGCTCGCTCTCTGCCTTGAGTTCCTGCAGCTCTGTAATCGCGTCCTCCGCATTTTTTGCATTCAGATAATATTTCAGAAGATAGCCCCCGCACCCCACAAATACAAGAAAGCACAGCACCAGCGCCAAGTTTAAGATCCATTTCCTTTTCATGCTAATCCCCCATTCCGAACTCCGTCGTTTTATATCTCCCGCCTCATAGATGTAAACCGTATCCCATCTGCCTTTTGCTCGGGCCCAAGGGCAGAAAAACCCATTTTTTCATAAAATCCCACCGCATAGGGGGATGAATTCACCGTCACAGCCCGGATTTCAGGATTCCCTGACACTACAGCATCTATCGCCACATTCATCAGCATGCTGGCAATACCCAGGTGATGGAACCGTCCGCGGACGAAAAGAAGGCTGATGTGTTGCCCTGTCCGCAGCGCAATCACACCAACCAGCAGATTGTTGATATAACATCCCCAGAATCTCATCTCGCCCTGGTCGATCTTTTCCACCATATTGCCATACTCAATAAAATGACGAAAAGTCTTAATGCCCATTTCCTCATAGTCCGGCGCCTCATACTGTTCAAACACTTCCCAGACCAGATCCAGCGCATCCCGCAGCCTGCTGGGACCGATCCTGCATATCTGCATACCGACTCTCCTCTGCCCGGTACAGTATCTCTTTGATAACCGGACACTGTACCGGCATAAACCTTCCGGCCTGTCATTACATCGCGTCAAATGTCTCCCGGATTGCCCGGACAAAATCGCGGCTGTTCAGCACAGTCACATTTTCCAGGGAGGTGATCAGTGCCAGGTCTTTTGTCATCTTTCCATCCTCAATCGTCGTCAGCGTCGCCCTCTCCAGCTTATCGGCAAACTCCATCAGCTCCGGTATGCTGTCCAGCTCACCTCTCTTGCGGAGGGCACCCGTCCACGCAAAAATCGTCGCCACCGGATTGGTAGAGGTCTCCTCCCCCTTCAGGTGCTTATAATAATGACGCTGCACTGTCCCGTGAGCCGCCTCATACTCATAGACTCCGTCCGGAGATACAAGAACCGACGTCATCATAGGCATCGAACCGCAGGCTGAAGAGACCATATCACTCATGACATCGCCGTCATAATTTTTACAGGCCCAGATAAATCCGCCCTCTGTTTTCATAACGCGGGCTACCGCATCATCGATCAGTGTGTAGAAATATTCCAGTCCTTCTCTCTCAAATTTCTCTTTATATTCCCTGTCAAAGATATCCTGGAAAATATCTTTGAAATTGTGGTCATATTTTTTTGAAATCGTATCCTTAGTGGCAAACCACAGATCCTGCTTTGTGTCCAGGGCATAGCTAAAACATGCCCTCGCAAAACTGGTAATAGATTTGTCTGTGTTGTGGATTCCCTGAATGATGCCGGGACCGTCAAAAGTATGTATCGTCTCCCGGATCTCCGTCCCGTCATCCCCGGTAAATACCAGTTCCGCCTTTCCTGCCCCCGGAACTTTAATCTCTGTATTTTTGTACACATCCCCATAGGCGTGGCGGGCCAGTGTGATCGGCTTTTTCCAGTTCTTCACACAGGGATCGATCCCCTTTACCTGGATCGGCGCACGGAATACCGTGCCATCCAGAGCCGCCCGGATCGTGCCGTTGGGAGATTTCCACATCTCTTTCAGGTCATATTCCGTCACGCGCGCAGCATTTGGCGTGATCGTCGCGCATTTAACAGCTACACCATATTTTTTTGTGGCCTCCGCCGAATCAACTGTCACCTGGTCATCCGTTTCATTCCGGTGCTCAAGCCCCAGGTCATAATACTCTGTCTTCAGGTCAATATATGGAATCAACAGCTCATCTTTGATCATCTTCCATAAAATGCGGGTCATCTCATCTCCGTCCATCTCAACAAGAGGCGTCTTCATCTGAATTTTTGCCATATCATCACTCCTCCATTCATGTGCATTTTGCCTGCCTACTACTATAGCACAACCGATTTATTTTGTCAAAACCGCGCCAGTTCCGTCAGCTAAAATACACGACCTCTTCCTCCGGCGGCTCTGCCGCCTCCACTTTATCCGCCCATAAAACCGGATAGAGGCTCTGGCTCTTTCTGGAAAATTCTGGCTTTACTTTGACGCGCACCATAACCCAGTCGTCTGTGGCGTACTGATCCGCATCTTTATAATGGCAGATAAAACCGATCTTAGAGATGTCATCCGCGCAGCAGGTCATGGCAGCCCGTGCCGGGACAAAGGCATCCCTGGGAAATGTGCGGTTGCGGTACACCTGCCCTTTGAATATGATCGTCTTTCCCTCATATTTATCTGGATGCTCGCTGACATCCAGATACCAGAGGCCAAAATCGTCATCTTCCAGTTTTATCTCACTGGCGCTGATATCATAGGGAAGTTCTTCTTCGATATTGCTCTCCACGCTCCCGTCCCCGGATTCAAAGATAACCTGGGCCTGCCGATTGATCGCCTTTACATTTCTGCGCATAGACGCCTTATCCATTTCTTTTGTGCAGCGGTTAAAAATAACCAGGTCAGCCAGTTGGAAATGTGCCATCAGAAGTGGCTTCATATTGCTGATATACACTTGAAATGTCTCCGCATTTACCGTAGTAAAAGTCTGCACAACCGTCCAGTTTTCCGGGAGAGTCTCATTTAACAGCTTTGTCAGATCCCACATGCCATTCACTTCGATTATCACCCTGGCCGGCCGGTGCTTTTTAAATAATTCCAGGCATTTCTCTTCTGTCAGATCCTCTTCTTCATCAACGGTCTCTACCACAACCCGGTTATAGATGAGAAGATTTTCATCTACCTCCTCTTCCCCTTCCTCTGTCAGTATATAGAGGGTTTTCAATCCGTCCTCAAAATTCCCCTCTTCCAGGATCTCCCTGATACAGGTACTCTTGCCGCTCTCTAAAAATCCTGTGAAAAGATATGTCGGTATATCTCGATTTCCAAACATACAGTCCTCCTAAAGGCTTTTTAAACATGAAATAATTTCTTAATCTCTGTCTCTCTCAGATCCGCGCCGATCACGCACATGCGACCGGTGTAGTCCGCACCGCCCCGGCGCACCTCATACTCTCCCGGCACAAGATCAAAATGAAACCATTCCCCCTCTGTAGCGGGCACGATCCCCTTGGCCCGGAGAATATTGCCGTATCCGGAATCCTCTGCCGAAATTGTTTTCAAAATGCCGGTCAGCTCCTCCTCCGAGAATTTGTGCGCGCTCTCCATGCCGAGGCTCGTAAATACATCGTCCGCATGATGGTGGCCATGATGATGGCCGCACCCGCACTCCTCGCCGTGGTCATGGCCGTGGCACTCGTGCTCATGATCGTGGTCATGATGATGGCCGCACCCGCACTCCTCGCCGTGGTCATGGCCGTGGCACTCGTGATCATGCCCATGGTCGTGGTGATGGCCGCACTCAGGGCACACATCCTCTTCTTCCATCAGCGTTCTCTCAAAAGAATTGTCCTCCTCTATCGCGCCCAGAATCTGTTTACCGTCAATCTCCTCCCACGGAGTGGTAATGATCGTCGCCTTATCATTTTTCTCCCGGATCAGAGCCAGGGCAGTATCCAGCTTCTCATCTGAGATTTTGCCTGTACGGCTGAGAACGATCGTCTTCGCGCTCTCAATCTGGTTGTTATAAAATTCGCCGAAATTTTTCATATACATCTTGCACTTTGTAGCGTCTGCCACTGTCACATAGCCGTTCATCACTACATCCTCATTGCTCTCCATCACCCCGGACACAGCGCGGATCACATCCGACAGTTTCCCCACTCCCGAGGGCTCTATGATAATGCGGTCCGGGTGGTATTTGTCCAAAACCTCCTGGAGAGCCGTTCCGAAATCCCCCACCAGGGAACAGCAGATACAGCCAGAGTTCATCTCGGTTATATTGATCCCCGCGTCCTTTAAAAATCCGCCGTCAATGCCGATCTCTCCAAATTCATTCTCAATCAGCACAAGCTGTTCGCCCTGAAACGCCTCCTCAATCAGCTTTTTGATCAGAGTTGTCTTTCCGGCTCCCAGAAAACCAGAAAAAATATCAATTTTTGTCATAGTATATAACCTCTTTTCTATATCAATCTTTTATGGTGTTACTATCATTTTCATTATACACTTTTTCCCTCTCATTGCAAGGGAACAAAAAAGCCTGTGTCCCTGCCAGCCACTCCGCAGCCGCCGCCAGCCCCTCCTCAGAAAAGGGAAATTCTTTTGTCAGCGGCTTCTCCTCCGTCTTCTCCAAAATATACGGCCCCTTCCATGCGATCGCGCAGAGTACCGGATTTTCTTCCTCCCCTCCCCTGGCGATGCGAAAGCACATCCCCCGGTAACTGCCCTTAAAAACACTCTTTTTATAATAATCGATTCCGTAAAGCACTATGTCTTCCATAAACAACCTCCCAATGCCTTTTTCTTTCCAAGTATAGCATAATTTAATCCGCTCCGGCATATTTTCTTGAAAAACTCTTGAAAAATTAAATAAAACATGGTTTACTATAATGGTGTGACATCCGAGATAAAATAAACAATCAATTATAAATAATGGAGAGATCAGTCATGAAAAAAGTAGTTAAGTTTGGTGGGAGCTCACTTGCGAGCGCCGAGCAGTTCCAAAAAGTCGGAGATATTATCCGTGCGGACGACAGCCGCCGCTACGTGGTTCCCTCCGCGCCGGGAAAGAGACATTCCGGTGACACAAAAGTGACCGATATGCTGTACCGCTGTTATGAGCTTGCGGAAAACGGCCAGGCTTTTAATAAACAGCTGAATCAGATAAAAGACCGTTACAATGAGATCATCCACGGTTTAAAATTAGATATGACGCTGAATGATGAATTTGAGACGATTAAAAAGAAATTTACCGCCAAAGCTGGTTCTATGTACGCTGCCTCCCGCGGGGAATACCTGAACGGCAAGATCATGGCAAAATATCTGGGCTTTGATTTTATCGACGCCGCCAACGTGATCCGCTTCGACAAAGAGGGAAATCTGGACACCGACACGACAAACCGCCTGTTAGCGGAGCGGCTAAATGTGAGTGAGCACGCTGTCATCCCCGGATTTTACGGATCCATGGCAAATGGCACCGTCGTCACATTTTCCCGTGGCGGCTCCGATATCACCGGTTCCCTTGTCGCCAGGGCAGTCAGGGCAAACCTCTATGAAAACTGGACGGACGTATCGGGATTTCTCGTTGCAGATCCGCGGATCATCCGCGACTCAGCAGTCATCCACACGATTACCTACATGGAACTGAGGGAGCTGGCCTATATGGGCGCCTCTGTTCTCCACGAAGATGCTATTTTCCCGGTGCGCCAGGCCGGTATTCCCATCAATATCCGAAATACCAATGCGCCAGAGGATGACGGCACTCTGATCGTTGCCAGCACCTGCCGGATCCCCACGTTTACGATTACCGGTATTGCCGGAAAAAAGGGATTTGTCGCCGTCAATATCGAGAAAGATATGATGAACTCAGAGATTGGGTTCTGCCGCAAAGTACTCGCTGCATTTGAGGAGAGTGGCATCTCCATTGAGCATATGCCCTCCGGGATCGACACAATGACCGTCTTTGTACACCAGGACGAATTTGCCGAGAAAGAACAGCAGGTGATCGCCGATATCCGGAGCGCCACCCACCCGGACTCCATTGAACTTGAATCCGACCTGGCACTCATCGCCGTCGTGGGCCGGGGCATGAAGAGCACCCGGGGCACTGCCGGAAGACTGTTCTCGGCACTTGCACACGCGCACATCAATGTGAAAATGATTGACCAGGGTTCCAGTGAGTTAAATATCATTATTGGCGTGAAAAACGAAGATTTTGAAGACGCTATCCGCGCCATCTATGACATATTTGTTGTGGCTCAGTTGTAAAAAATTTTTCCATAGAAAAACAATGAGCATATAGACCGCTGATCTATATGCTCATTGTTTTTTACAGTTCTACATCCGCCCCATAGTCTATATTATCGTAGTGGAAACCAAACATTTTGTAAAAATCATCCCAGTACCCGTCGATATCACAATATTCCTCTAAATTCTCCGTAGTGATCTTATCCCAGGCTTCTTTCACCTTATCCTGTACACTGTCCCGCAGCTCCCAGTCATCCAGGCGGAACATTCCCCCATCGTCTGTCTCTTCTCTGATATATTTATCCGCATACAGGCGGTACATCTGCTCAATACATCCCTCGTGCAGCCCCTCTTTTTTCATCACCCGGTACAAGAGCGAGATATAGAGCGGCACGATAGGGATAGCCGAACTGCTCTGGGTCACAAGTGCTTTATTCACAGATATATATGCCCTCAATCCCCGCTCTCCATACTCTCTGGTAAGCTTTACCGATGTATCGTATAAATGCTTTTTCGCCTGTCCGATGCTGCCATCTTTATAAATGGCATGGGTCACTTCCGGCCCAATATAGGAATAGGCGATCGTTGTAGAATTTTCCGCCAGCACGCCCGCATCCGCCAGGGCACGGATCCAGTCCTCCCAGTCCTCGCCGCCCATGACTTTTATTGTGTTCTGAATTTCCTCATCCGTCGCAGTGGGCACTGTCACCTCTGTGACCTCGTTTGTTCTGAGATCGATCGACTTGTTAGTGAGCTCTGTGCCAACCGTTTTCAGGACACTGGAAACCACCGTACCGTCTGCGAGAGTGCGCCTCGGGGCAGCCATGCTGTAAATGACCATCTCAACCTCTCCCCAGTCCTTCTTTATCGTCTCGATCACCTGGTCTTTCATCTCTTTCGAAAAACCGTCCCCATTAAAGGATTTTGCGTAACGGCCATCCTCCTTTGCAAACTTCTCAAAAGCCAGCGTGTTGTACCACCCGGCTGTAGCTGTCCGCTTTCCCCTCGCCTCTTTCTCAAAAGATACGCCGATCGTATCCGCACCGTAACCGTAGGCCACTGCAATACGGCTCCCCAGCCCATAGCCAGTAGAGGCACCGATGACCAGTACCTTTTTGGGCCCTTCCACCACACCTTTTTCTTTGCAGTATGCAATCTGCCTGCGGACACTCTCCTCACATCCGGCCGGATGCGCTGTCGTACATATAAATCCTTTCACTTTCGGTTCTACTATCATATTCTTCCTCCATCTTCAATCGTTGCTTTTCATTTCTGAGGCCATGCATCTTTTCGGACAGGCCACATTCAGAGTATAACATAAAAAAGGATCATAAAAAAGTGCAAAATACTCCCGGCCAGCACAAAAAGGTGAAATACCGAATGGAGATATTTTTTCTTTTTCCCGAGCCCGTACAGCACAGCCCCAGCCGTATACGCCAGGCCCCCCGTCACAAGAAATACAGTTCCCCCTGCCCCCAGGCATCTCATAGTCGGCACGATAAAGAATATAATGCTCCACCCCATGGCGATATAACACACCATGGACATCACTTTGTATTTTTTTAAATCAATCGCGGTCAGTGTCGCCGCCGTAAAACAGCAGGCCCACACAAGACCGAATATGACAAATGCCTGCACCGGGTACTGACGGCGCAGGGAGATGAGTGTCACCGGGGTATATGTCCCAGCAATCAGAAAGTAAATTGTACAGTGGTCGATCACCTGAAAAACTTTCTTTGCCATATTCCGGTGGAGGCCGTGATAGATGCTGGACATCGTATACAAAAGCACCATTGTCCCACCGTAGATCGCGGCGCTCACAACTGCCCATGCCCCGCGGTGCCTGACAGCGGCAAAGATCACACAAAGAGACAGCGCTGCTACTGCCATTGCTCCCCCCACAATATGGGAGACCATATTAAAAATCTCTTCTCCCTTTGTGTATGGTGGCAATACCCTGTCTTCCAGTTTGGTCCTAACTTGTTTCAAATGCCATCCCTCCTGTACTTTCCTATATGTTGTTCTCAGACTATCATGTTTTACCGCCTATGTCAATGCAAAAACTCCAGAAAGTAGTTTTAAAAACCACATCCTGGAGTTTTGATGTATTAATATGCCGTAAAATGCCGTTTAATGGCGATCACTCCCGGTCATTTTTTTCTGTCCTCCGGTTTTTCACAAAGATGACAGAGACAAGTCCCAACAGCGAAGCTGCCAGCAGCACGACGACCAGAAGAAGCGGCGCATGATCCCCCAGCTCCGGGGCGCCCGCAAAGAGCAGACTGCCGGAATTACTCGTACCAGCTGAACCGCCGGACCCTGTGGAGCTGCCTGAACTTCCATTGTTCCCGGTACTCCCGGAACCGCCGGAATTAGATACCGTTCCGGCTGTGCTCCCCCCGCCGCCAGAACTGCCGGCAGAGACATCTTTGTACACAAGCGCATAGGTAGAGAACTCATCCGTATAAAATGTCACTGTATTCTCTACCGAATCCTGATCCGTCAAAAGGGAGACTGTACTGTTGTGAACCCGCAGGATGGCAAATGAACGCCTCTTTGTATCGTCCGGATTCCGCAGGTTCTGCGGCACCGTGATCGTCACGGCAACCGGACTTCTTGTGCTGGACACCTTCTTCTCCTGGCCGTTTCCGACCGTCTTCCAGAACGTGATATCCAGATATTCCCCTATCGTATAATTCCCCAGATGGGCAATGATCAGTTCCTTATCTTTCTGGTTGACACTTCTGTCAATGTTCTTCACTTTCAGCTCAACAGTCGCATTGCTTCCACTGCTGACCGCTTTCTGCTCCTCATCTGTGAGAGCGGCTGCCAGCGCATCCTTTGTGGCAGTGGAGAGCACTGTCTGGGGGGCTCCCTTCACAACCTGTACCTTTTTCTTAATCGTGCCGGCGCTGCTTCCTTTGCCGCCCACGGTCACATCCGCATCCCCGTCTTCCGTCCCGTTCACAGGGATTTCCGACGGCTGCTGCAGGATTACCGTCGACTGCGCGATATTTCCGGCACAGTCTGTTGCCACAAGCACATAAAGCGTGTTTTTCTCATCCGCCGTCAGGGTAAAGGAGGAGTTCTGCCCCAGGACCTCCTGGGCGCTCCCATTCACTGTCACCCGGGCGAGGTGCGGATCCGATACGGTCACATCCCGGCTGTTTGCCACATAAGCCGCCCCGTCCTCAATCCCCTGAAATACCGGAGGCGTGGAATCTTTCTGATAGGCAAACTCTGTCTTCTCATATATTTCCCCGAGATTCTGGTCTAAGATATAAAAGTCCTGCCTTCCTTTTCTTGTGTCATCCGTCAAAACAATCTTATCCTTTATATCTTTCCCCTCGTTGTCCATAGAAATGGCATAACCCTCTTTGGGGGCGATCGTCACATCAGAAATATACCACCCGGTATCAGACAGCGTACCCAGAACATCGTATTGCCCGTCTTTGCCAGTCTCCGCTTTCCGTTTCATAACATTCAGGACACCGCTCACATATTCAAATTCATAGTTGACCGCCTTTCCCCCGGCCGGTGCGAGGACAACGGTGTCAACGGCCGTTCCCTTATAGGAGACAACCGGCGCCACATAGCCTTCCGCCGTCTTCTCCGTCTCACCGTTCACAAATCCTGTCACTTTCACCGTGCTCTCATCAAAGGAGGGCGTCATGTGATAATAGACACTCTGTCCGAGATAAACCGCTTTCAGAACCGCTTTCTTCACCGTAAATATACAGGTCGCATCGGACTCCTTGCCCCTGTTGTACACAAGCGTGATATTTGTCTTATATTTACCCGCTTTCAGCCCCGGTTTCGGCGTAATCCGGTACTGTCCGTCCAGAACTTCAACCGTAAACTGTTCCTGATTTGTCAGCCTCACCTCAGAGATTGTCGCGTCGGCATTGGCAAACTCTGTATTCTCCCACTGGACGAGAGAGGACGCCGCGCTGCCATAACCATAGGCGGCAGTCACATCCAGATCACTGGCGACAATGTCGTAATTCGGTTTTATCACAGTAAATGTCTTCTCCGACAGATTCTCCGCATCATCTTTGGCAACGATCGTGTATGTCTCCGAATCACCAATCTCCCAGTCCTCTGTAGAGATAGACCACCTGCTCGTTTTCATTCCGGCATTTTCCTCATCTGGCGTAATCTCCAGCGGGCTCCCCTGCCCTGCAGTATCCGTCCCCTCGTACAGAACAACGGAGGTCAGATTGGGATCCTTTACCCGGAGAATCAGCTCCTCCGCCACATAATCCGTATTGTCTTTGTCCTCTTTGCTGTTCAGAACCCCTTCCGGGATGATTTCCGGGCATTTATTATCGAAAACCATGCCGTCCGAAGAGATAAAGGTGGACAGCCCGGCCTCATTTGTCAGTTTTGCGTAGACAACGACCTGTTCATACTCCTCCGGGGTCAGATAGAATTTTCCCTCATATTTTTGCCACGGGAAAGAGGCGGATTCCAGATTCTCTTTTGACAGGCTGCCATCCGATGTCAGATAGTAATAAATCTCCACTGGCCCGCTCATGGAATCACTGCCGCTGATCTTCACCGATTTCGTTGAGTTGAAAAACTTCTCAAACGTCACCGTGTTTAAGATCTCATAAAAGAAATTATCCGCCACGACAATGCCCTGCCCGCCCTCAGTTGTGGGCGCAGTCTTGTCAATTTTAAACGCCTGCGTCATCTCAAGAGAAATCTCTCCTGTTGTATTATTCATCACATAAAAGGATGTGCTTCCATTTTTCGTCTCCTCAGAAAACTCCCTCTGTGCGGAGGAACTGAAAGAACCTGGATCTTCCGGATCCGCCATATCGCCTATGGAAAAACCATCTGCAGCCCGGATCACAACATCCGAGACATACCAGCCGTTATCCCGTTTTTTCTCACCCTCGACCACATAGCCGTCCGCAATTTTTCG
>CANRMO010000022.1 GCA_947631755.1 uncultured Lachnospiraceae bacterium
ACTGGAAAGCGGTTCGGCCCGGGATCTCCCGCGACCTGGATCTTGTTCTGACATATAAAAAGTGGGGAAAAGTAGTGACCCACAACCCGGCCGGGGAATACGGGCACATCCATCACAAGATGACAAGCGCTCTTGTCAGCCAGGTATATTTTAAGAACTATGATCTGGAAGACCTGTATTATTTTGAGATCCATTATTCAAAGAAATCGGTACAGCAGCTCTCCGGCAGGCTGGAGCGTGTCTCGGGAGAATTGCTGGCAAAGAAACTGGAGCTCTTCAAGATATATGTCTCGCAGGCAAAATGCGTGTCAGACCACAGTTATCTGGCGCCGTATGAGAATCTTGTCAATGCGTTTGAATGGAATTAAAGTGTGAAATTGGAGGAAAGGATATGCCTGTTTTATCTGTTGTGCTCCCCGCGTACAATGAAGAAAAAATGATCAGCAGGGCGGCACATGTGATCGGTGGCCTATTGAGGGAGAATGGGATTGATTATGAGATCGTCTTTGTGGACGATGGCTCTAAAGACGGCACGTGGGGGCAGATCAGACGGGCTGCCGGAGAGGACGGGCACATTGCCGGCGTCCATTTTTCGAGAAATTTTGGCAAGGAGTCGGCTATCTGTGCCGGACTGAACCATATCCGGGGAGACTGCTGTGTTGTCATGGACTGCGACCTTCAGCACCCGCCGGAGACGATCGTGGAGATGTACCGTCTGTGGGAGAAGGGATATGAAGTTGTGGAGGGCGTGAAGAGGACAAGGGGAAAAGAGAGTGTGTTCCACAAAGCGAGCGCCGGGCTTTTTTATAAAATTATTTCCCGCGTTGTGAAAATTGACATGTCCCGCGCCTCGGATTTTAAGCTTATGGACAAAAAGGTTGTGGACGAAATTGTCCGTCTGCCGGAGCGAAATGCGTTTTTCCGCGCACTGTCATCCTGGGTTGGATTTGAGACGACAGAAGTAGAATTTGATGTGAGAGAGCGGGAAGAGGGAGAATCGAAATGGTCTACCTGGTCGCTGGTTAAGTACGCGATTACGAATATCGTATCTTTCTCCGCTGCGCCGATGCAGTTTGTCACGATCGCCGGTTTTGTTGTCCTTGTGCTGGCATTTGTGCTGGGGATACAGACGCTGGTGAGATACATTATGGGACAGGCTGTCGCCGGGTTCACAACGGTGATTCTTTTGCTGTTGTTTATTGGCAGCGCACTGATGATAAGCCTTGGCATCATCGGGTACTATATATCGAAAATATATGAGGAAGTGAAAGGAAGGCCGAGGTATATCGTATCAGAGGTCATCCGGGAAGGAGACAGACATGAAGTATGATTATCTTGTAGTCGGCGCCGGTTTATACGGGGCGATTTTTGCCCGCGAGGCGGTGAACAAAGGGAAGAGGGTACTGGTGATCGACAAGCGCCCTCAGATTGCGGGAAATGTCTACACAGAAAAAATAGAGGGGATCCATGTGCACAAGTACGGTGCGCATATTTTCCACACAAACAATAAAAAAGTCTGGGATTATATCACGCAGTATGCGGAATTTAACCGCTTTACAAATTCCCCGGTGGCAAATTATCACGGGGAATTGTATTCATTGCCCTTTAATATGTACACGTTTAATAAGATGTGGGGGGTTGTGACGCCGGAGGAGGCAAAAGAGCGGATTGAGAAGCAGAAGAGAGAGGCCGGCATAACAGAGCCAAAGAATCTTGAAGAACAGGCGATCAGCCTTGTGGGGACGGATATCTATGAGAAACTGATCAAAGGGTACACGCAGAAACAGTGGGGACGTCCCTGTGACCAGCTGCCTGCTTTTATTATAAAAAGGCTGCCGGTCCGCCTGACATTCGATAATAACTATTTTAATGCTCTCTATCAGGGAATACCGATCGGGGGGTATACGAAAATGGTGGAAAATATTTTAGACGGCATAGAAGTCCGTCTGAGTGAGGATTTTCTTGAGGACAGGGAAAAATTTTGCGGCCTGGCGGACAAGATTGTCTACACGGGCCCGATCGATGCCTATTTTAATTATCGGCTGGGAACGCTGGAGTACCGCTCTGTCCGCTTTGAAAATGAGGTGTTGGACAAGCCGAATTTCCAGGGGAATGCGGCGGTAAACTACACGGACACAGAGACGCCGTGGACAAGGATCATTGAGCACAAATGGTTTGAGTTCGGCAGAGACAGTGAGGGCAATGAGCTGCCAAAGACAGTGATCAGCCGCGAGTACAGCTCGGAGTGGAAACCGGGGGATGAGCCCTATTATCCGGTGAATGACGAAAAGAACGGGGCGCTTTATGAGTCTTACAGGGAATTGGCGGAAAAAGAAAAAAATGTTATATTTGGCGGACGCCTGGGCGAGTACAAATACTATGACATGGATCAGGTGATCGATGCGGTGCTCTCCCGGACGGAGAAAGAACTTGTATGATGAGTTGACTGTATTGTTGTGGAATGGAGAAAAATATGGAAAGTAAAGCAATTCCGGTTGTGTTGTCTTGCGATAAAAATTATGCACTGCCCATGTATGTCACGTTTCTCTCAATTTTGAAAAACCGGGAAAAGGAGACAGAGTATCAATTTTATTTTCTGATACAGCCGGAAGTAGACAACATTTATAGAGAGACAATGGATGCCTGCCTGGCAGAAGAGGGGATGCCTGCGGCGGAATGGATTGATATGGGGCATGCGTATGAGGAGGCATATGTTCATGTGAGACATCTGTCTTATGCCGCATACTACCGTCTCCGCCTGGCCTCCCTGCTGAGAGAGCAGGAGAAATGCATCTATCTGGATGTTGATATCTGCGTGTGCCGTGATCTGACGCCGCTGTATGAGACGGAGCTCGGGGATGATTATATTGCAGGCGTAAAGGCAGCGGGTTATTATTACCCGGAAAGCAAAGTCCGCAAACAGCTCGATATGCTTCAGATTGAAGCGTTTGACCGCTATATTAATTCCGGCGTAATGCTGATGAATTTAAAGAAGATCCGGGAGGACGGACTGGAGCAGAAATTTGAGCAGCTGGTGGAGAATAAATTTACCAGTGAGGATCAGGATGTGTTGAACTGTGCATGTTATCCGCACATTAAGATCTTGGAACCAAAATACAATCTGATGACGAAATACCCGGTGGCGGATATGGGCGGGTACGATGAGGAAAAATGCCTTCAGATCTGCTATGACAGGGAGTCCTGGAGGGCGGCTGTTGAAGATCCGGTGATCATCCATTTTGCAGATTTCAGAAAACCATGGCTGTATTTAGAACAGGCATTCGCGGACCGGTGGTGGGGATTTTTTGATTTCGGTATCAGCCGGATGAGGCAGCAGGTGACAGATGTGTCAGCAGTATTGATTGATTTTTATAAATTTACACAGTACAGGCATGCCGTGAAAGAGGGCGATCTGAGAGAGGAGAGCAAAAAGAGGCGGGAGAGATATGAGGCGAGGATTCAAAAAATACGCGATGAGAAGTCGGAGCTGAATGAAAAGCTGCAGAGAACATATGCCGAGAAATCGGAGATCAATGCAAAATTGAAAAAGACATACGGAGAGAAGTCAGAGATCAACGCAAAACTGCAGCAGACCTATGATGAAAAAGCAGAGAGAGGAAAGCAGATCCGGGCCTTGACGAAAGAGCTGCAGGCGGAGAAGAAGAAGACGGAAAAACAGGAGCTCAAAATAGCGGAATACAAAGAAAAGTCGAAAAAGCTGGAGAGCCGCTTAAAGAAGAGAGAAAAGAAATATGACGAGCTGTTTGTGATGTATAAAAAGCTGGAGAAGAGATCCATTGTCTGCTGGGTGAAAAAACTGATCCGGAAGATCAGGGGAAAATAGAAGAGGGGGCAGGAGGAGATTATGATAGCGAGGAGGCTTATCTGTGGAAAATAAAAAAAGTGTGCGGTATACAGTTGTTTTTGTGTGCGCTGTTCTCTCAAGTATGGCTTTGCTGATGGACAAGACATATCTGCCAAAAGACAAATTTCTTCATCAATTTGGAGCATATATGGTGGAAAAAATGAATTGTAATAATTTCACCTATGTCATTGTTCTGATCGCTTTTCTCTGCCTCTATTATAAGTTTTTTGACTATTTTCTGACATGGAAGAGACATATTATGCCGATTCTGATGGCTGTGTTACTTGGCGGTATCCTGATGATCGGGGATGGGTTCTCGGCGAATGAGCGGCTGACGTTTATGGTTGATAACTCATATCAGTTTACGGCGTCTCTCATCACATATGTCGGATATGTGCTCCTGCTCTATATCGGTGTCTGCTATATTGACTCTCTCTATGAGGCATATTGCGCAGCCCACACAATAAGAGAGAGGGGGGAGATGAAGAGTAAAAAGTTATTTTACCGGTTGTTTGTCCTGCTCCTTATCTGCTGGGCACCCTATCTTTTTGCTTATTTTCCGGGATCTGTTCCACACGACGGCATGGTGCAGATCGCCCAGGCGATGGATGCCTATATATTGAAAAACGACCACCCAGTTCTCTGTACACTGTTCATGGGTATGTTTACAAAGTTTGGCAGACTGGTGTCCAATGATTACGTCGGCATTTTTCTGGAAATACTGGCACAGACAGTATTTGTGGCCGCGGCATTTGCCTTTTTGCTGTACCGCGTATTTGGCTATTCAAGGAACCGGATGCTCTTAGTCGTATCCACCCTGGTCCTCGGTCTCTACCCGACATGGGGTATGCTGGTTGAGTCATTTATAAAAGATACATTTTATGTCGGTTTTTTTACAATATATGCTGTTTTGTATGTAGATTTTATAATGAATCCGTCAAAATTTACAAAAAAGACATTTCATGTTGCTGGCTTGATACTGAGTATGCTCGGCCTCTGTTTCTGGAGAAATAACGGAGTCTATATTCTGCTGGGATCATTCGTTCTTCTTTTGGCCGCCCGGGTGAGGTGGGTTGAGAAAATAAAGGTATCCGCCTGTTTTGTGGGAGTTTTTGTGTGCTATTTCGCGGTGTTGACCGTGCTGTATCCGGCCATGGGGATTCCAGATGAGGGGAATGCGCCAGAGATAAATGTCTGCCTGCAGCAGACAGGCCGGTATCTGAGGATGCACGAGGATGAGGTGACAGAGGAGGAAAAAGCTGCTATATCGGGAGTTGTGGATTATGAGTATCTGCTGGAGAACTACAATCCGAACAACAACGATTATGCGAAGATGACATATAACAGAAATGCGCCCGAAGAGGCTCAGAGCGCATACCGCAGGGTGTGGCTGCAGATGTTCAGGAAACATCCGGTCACTTATATAGAGGCGACATTAAATACGACCTATAATTATTACTATTTTGGAAATAATATACGGTATATGGGGGAGTATCAGAATTATACGAAATATGAAGCTAATTTCTGCCTGCCGGGGCTGAAAGAGATACAATGGCTCTCTGGTTTCAGAAATCTGATGTCTTCCTGGGGGGAGTTTGTGAGGGCAGTTCCCGGCATCAATCTTCTGGGACGTTGTGGTTTTTACACATGGATCCTGTTGATCCTGACGGGGATATTTTTAAAGAACAGAAACTGGAATAAATTTGTGGCCATGGCGCCTCTCTGGGTAAATGTGCTGCTGTTCTGCCTGCTCTCACCGATCAATGGACTACAGCGGTATGACTGGCCTGTCATGGCTGCCATTCCGATCTGTATTGCCCTGTTGTTTACAAGAGAGCAGGTGCCGGAGAAGAAAAAGAGGAAAGGAATTGCGGAAAGTGTCAATGGATAAACATGCTTTTGCTGTGTGCGCATATAAAGAAAGTCCCTATCTGGAACCCTGCATCCGGTCACTGTTAGACCAGACAGTCAAGACGGATATTTTTGTGGCGACCTCTACGCCGAATGCGTTTATTGAGGGTATCTGTGAGAAATATGATATCCCTCTCTTTGTCAATGAGGGAGAGAGTGGGATTACCCAGGACTGGAATTTTGCGTACAGTCAGACAGATGCCCGCTACATAACAATCGCGCATCAGGATGATATATATGACTGTCATTACACGGAGGAAATGTACAGGGCGCTGGCCGGAGTGAAGAGGCCAATCATTTTCTTTACGGATTACAGCGAGCTGAGGGACGGGGAAACGGTGCACGACAATAAACTGCTGAGGATCAAACGCCTGATGCTGTTTCCGCTTCGCTGCAGGCTGTTCTGGGCGAGCCGGTTTGTGAGAAGAAGGATTTTATCGCTGGGCTCGCCAATCTGCTGTCCATCGGTCACTTTTGTTGTGGACAACTGCCCGGATCCGGTATTTCAGCACGGATTTCGTGCGGATGAGGACTGGGAGGCGTGGGAGCGGCTGTCCAGAAGGAAGGGAGCGTTTGTCTACTGTAGGAAAGTGCTGACGTTTCACCGAATACATGAGGAATCCGAGACCTCTAAAATATTAGGGGATAATGCGAGGCATCAGGAGGACTTTGTGATGTTTCGCAAGTTCTGGCCAAAGGGCATTGCCCGTTTTCTGACAAAAGTGTACGGCACAAGTGAGAAGTCCAATGAGATGTGAGGAGAGAGTGATGAAAAAACTGGTAGTGATCCCTGCTTATAATGAGAGTGCGAGTATTGTCAGGACCGTTCAGGATATCCGGGATAACGCGAAAGATTTTGACTATATTGTGATCAACGACTGCTCCACGGACAACACGGCGGATGTGTGCAGGGAAAACGGGATCCACTGTCTGTCACTGCCCGTGAATCTGGGAATAGGCGGCGCAGTGCAGTGCGGGTATTTATATGGTGTAAGAAATGGCTATGACGTGGCCGTGCAGTTTGATGGGGACGGACAGCACAGTGCCAGATACCTGGAGGATATGTTTCAGAGGATGCAGGAGGAAGGGGCGGACATGGTGATTGGATCCCGGTTTATCACGAACGAGGGATTTCAGTCCTCCTTTATCCGGAGAGTGGGGATTAAGCACTTTAATTTTCTGATCAGGGTGCTGACCGGATGCCAGATCACGGATCCGACGTCCGGGATGCGGATGGTGAACCGCGGCATCATGCTGGCTTTTTCAGAAGATTATCCCAAAGATTATCCCGAACCGGAGAGTGTGGTCTATATTCTCGGCAAGGGGAAAAAGGTGGTGGAGATGCCTGTCCTGATGAATGAGAGGACGGAGGGGGTTTCCTCTATTTCGCCGAAGAAATCGATCTATTACATGGTCAAGGTTACAATTGCGATGATGATTGCCAGATTTGGAAAGTAGGATGAAAAATGACAGTTAGATTACAGATATTTGTTGGCATTATTATAGTGTTCTTTTTACTTCTGATCGCCAATATGGTGAGAAAGAAAAAGATCGAACTAAAATATTCTCTCAGATGGATGGTTCTGTGTGTACTGGCACTGATCCTGGATATTTTTCCGCAGTTGTTATACGGCTGTGCCAGAATGGTGGGTATAACACTGCCCTCCAACATGGTGTTTTTTGTGGCGATCGTTCTGCTCATCAGCGTTATTTATTCACTGGCGACCTCTGTGAGCCATCTGTCCACAAAGGTAAAACGCTTAACGCAGGAACTGGCTTTGCTGAGAGAGGAAGTGGAGAAGCAGCGCAATGATTGAGAGATACGTTGTGGGGACAGAAAATCCATCAGAGAGACAACTTTTCTGGTGGAATATGGCTGGCAGCGCGGTTTATGCGCTGGCCTCTATGGTTTTAACCTATATGACGATTCGCATGGTGGGGGCGCTGGAAGGGGGCATCTTTGCCATTGGGCTGACGCTTGCCCAGATGTTTGTCTATATCGCTTATTATGAGATGAGAAATTTTCAGGTGACAGACCCGAAAGCTGCGTATTCCTTTGCGGATTACCATGGGGTAAAGATTTTGAACTGCCTCATTATGATCGGTGTGTGTGCGTTGTACTGCTTTATAAAAAAATATGACGCCTATAAATTTCTGGTTGTAATGCTTGTCTGCCTGTACCGTATGTTAGACGGCTATGCGGATGTATTCGAGGCGGACTTCCACAATTCCGGGCGCCTTGACCTGGCAGGAAAATCCATGTGTTTTCGCACGGTGCTCTCTGTCGCTGTGTATTTTATCCTGCTGTTCTTTACCCGCAGCCTGCTGTGGGCTATGTGCGGGGCGGTCATCAGCGGATTGCTGGGGATTTATGTGTACAATATTCTGGTTATGGGATGTGTGGGACACATCGCGGTCGGCTGGGATATAAAGAAAATGACTGGTATCTGGCGGGAGTGTTTTCCGCTCTTTCTGGGGATGTTCCTCTGGACATATCTGCTCAGCGCGTCAAGGATGGCGGTTGATGATGTCATGACAAGTGATTACCAGTCTTATTATCAGGTGTTGTTTCTGCCGGTCTCTGTGATCAATCTGTTTGCCGGCTTTGTGATCCGTCCCAGTATGGTCCAGCTGGCAGATTATCACGCAGACGGGGAACATAAACTTTTCTGGAAAAAGATTGGCGGCATATTGGGGCTTATCATGCTTTTTACCCTTGTGTGTATGGCCGGCGCGTATGTTTGCGGCATCCCTGTTTTAAATGTGCTTGCAGGGTGTGATCTGTCGGAATTTCGTATGCTGTTTGTCTTTCTCATCTTTGCCGGAGGAATCAACGCGGCCGCGTATCTGCTGTATTCTGTCCTGCTTATATTCAGGAGCGGCGCCAGTGTACTCGCCGGATATGTGACGGCATCGGTGCTGGCATTTCTGATCTCTGTGCGGATGGTCAGGAAATTTGCCCTGTGGGGGGCTGGCGCAAGTTATCTGATTTCCATATCGGTATTGGCGGTTATATTTGTGGTGTGCATTGTCGTGTTAGAAAAACGGAGATAGAGTAGGAGTGATCACATGGATGATACAAAGAGAAAAGAAGAGATATTTACGCAGTATAAGAATACTCTCTCGGGGAAGCTGCCATATGCCCGGACACATGTGGAATACCGGGAACCGGGGAGGATCTCTTTTGACTTAAAAGATGCTTTTTTTGCTTTTCGGGAAGAAGACGGCTGCCTGGATGTTGATATCAGCCAGGCGGAAAAAATATATCTGTTTCTGACCTGTGGCGGGAATGCTATTCTGAGGGAACTTGAGTGTGAGGCCGGTGTGTATGGGGCAGATCTGCCACAGCTCAGCGAGTACGTGGAATTTAGCGATAACCGTCTGACGTGGCTTATGTATATTGTCACAGAGAGATGTGGACGATACGATATTTACCGGATCAAGGAGAGCGGTGAGAACCGCCGGCCGACAAAGCGCGGGAAAGATCTGTATTACGACCGGCAAAACCAGTATTTCCCGCCCTATGAAGAGTTCCAGGTGATGGGGAAAGATATGGTATCGCAGATGTATATTTCTGTGAACGGCAATTATTCGATCATGGTGGTCAAAAAGGAGGACCGCTATCTGTCGCAGTTTGTCGTGAATTGTTATAAGGTCAGGATTCGGGGAAAGCGTCTGGCCATTCATGTGAAGACGGCCCACAGGGACAAAAAATGGGTGGGTTTTTTGCTCACGGAGTCCAATATCAGAAATGAGGAAAAGAGAAGATATTTTATTCCTATCCAGTCTGTCCGGGAAAATTCGGAGGGCGGGATCTCCATGAAAGCGGTGGCAGACATCAGCGGGTTCTCCCTGAGGCCGCTGACATGGTATTTTAATGCTGTCTTTGAGGAGGACGGCTATCAGTACCGGGTAAATATAAAGGTCGGGATCTGGCGTTTTAACAAGCTCTACTGCGGATTTTTCAGCACGGGCATATACGAAGACGGCGAACAGAACATCTTTTTTCCCTATCGCACGCAGACCGGTTCACTTGCGTTTAAGTTCCGAAAAAAGACAGACGCAGATTCCTTTGGAGTCCGCATGAGGGAGCGTCTGGCTGTCCGCCTGTATCCTTTTGTCAAAAAGAGAATGGAGAGGGAGAATATCTATCTTGTCTATGAAAAATACAGTGAGATGGCAGAGGACAACGGCTACTATTTTTTCCGGTATTGCATGGAACACCACATGGAACAGGAGCTTTGCTGCCGGATGTGTTATGTGATCGATAAGCATGCGCCAGATTATGAAAAAGTAAGGCAATATGGGAAACATGTGATCCCGTTTCTGAGTTTCCGGTATTTTCTCAATATGCTGGCGGCGAAACTGCTCATCAGCTCGGACAATAAGCTGCACGATTTTATATGGGATCCCATGCCGAGCCTGATACCGGAAGTGATCGCGAGAAAGAACCATGTTTTTCTCCAGCACGGTGTGACGGCGCTGAAAAAAGTAAAAAATGTGTTTGACAATAAGGGAAAGTATGCCACGGATCTGTTTATTGTCACATCGGAACAGGAGAAAAAGATTATTTCCAGATACTATCACTACCCGGAGGAAAAGATTGCTGTCACTGGTTTTTCCCGCTGGGATGTGCTGCGGGACATGTCCGGGGAGAAAAAAGAAATTCTCGTGATGCCTACGTGGCGCGTCGGGCTGGATAATGTCACAGAGGAGGAATTTTGCCAGAGTGAGTATTTCCAGAAGTACAGAGAATTTTTAAACTCCCCGAAACTCAAAAAGGTATTGGAAGACAATGACGCCTACGTGTGCTTTTATATCCACCCCAAGATGAGGGAGTATTTTGGCAGCTTTTCCAGCGGGCTGGACAGAGTGTCCTTTGTGTCCTTTGGTGAGAGGCAGTTAAATGAACTGATCATGCGGTGCAGGATGCTGGTCACGGATTATTCCAGTGTCTCATGGGATGTCTTTTACCAGAAAAAACCCGTGCTTTTTTATCAGTTTGACCTGGAGCAGTACAAGAAGAAAAACGGAAGTTTTATCAATCTGGAAACAGATCTTTTCGGGGACAGGGCAGAGGATCTGGATGGGCTGCTCCGGTTAATAGACGAGACGGTAAAGAGCGGTTTTGCAGTGAGAGAGCAGTATGCGGCTCTGTATGAAGACAGTTTTGCGTATGTAGATGATGAGAACAGCAGGCGGATCTGCGATGAGATCAAGGGGCGGACCTGGGAGGCAAAGGCTGAAAAGAGATATGTGTGACAGCCCGGGGCAGATTGCGGAGTTAGATGGTAAGAGAGAGAACCCCCGGGCGTTCTCTTAATATTTTATTTCTAGTTCCTCTGCCTGTGCTCCCGATTTGTCTGTAACCTGGACAGTAAATGTTCCCTTTTCAATCTCGGGCAATGTGTAGATCACGCCTTCTTCCCGCAGCGGTTCTTTCCGCACGAGCACTGGTTCGCTGGCGGAGGCCTCACGCTTATAGAGCTTCACTTCATAGCCCTCTGTGTCGGAGACCACCGGGCGGATGCAAAGCCTTTTATTTTCCGCCCCCCATTTTTCGAGGAGGCAGGAGACATAGGACATTTTAAAATTTTCCAGTTCCCGCAGGTTTCTCTCTGTATACTCCAACACAACAACATCCGAATCGTAATCAAAAATCTGTTCCTGGGTGTACACATTTCGGCTGATAAAATAACTGTTTTGGTACAGTGTTGACATATGCTGTGACAGGGCGGATGCAAAGGAATCTCTCAGAACAAAAAGATTTTCCTCTTTTCCCTCTGTCTGGTATATGATCGAGGTGTGGTAGTCCCAGTTGATCAGATTGGTCTTTTCTTCCCCGTAACCGGAGATGTCATAATCCGTATCCTTATCCTTTATGGGCATTCCGAGCATGTTGGTCAGATCCGAGTCAGAGAACGTATACTTTTTGCGGGAGACGTTTTCCATTTCCGGGAGATCTTTTCCCAGTGCATTTGCCAGAGCGTCAGCTCCTATATAGGCGCCTGCGGTATTCCAGTGGGTATCCAGTTCGTGGTAGAGAACCATGTCGCTGTATTTTGCCTTCGCGGATTTCAATTCTTCTGTCGGGAACACGACTTTGATATCGGTGTGCCTGTCCAGATAGCTGACCAGCTGTTCCGCCGGGGAACGCCCGGGCTCTGGCGTGTAGTAATCCGGCAGATATTCAGGATATATGGTGGCCTTGTTTGGCGGGATAAAAAGTACCAGTTCCATGCCCTGGCTGCGGAGGAGATCCCGGCAGTGGGTCAGGTTTTCCGCAATCTGTTTCAACTGGCCGCGCGTGAATTTCCAGACGCCCAGTGAGGATTCAACAGAATCCCTGTAAAACAGCCAGTCATCCTTACCCGGTATGACGTCCTCATTGACTGACTGGTGAAACAGGTGATAGTTTAGCTGGCTGTTCAGTTTTGTCAGCAGTTTTCTGTACGGCAGGGAGGTGTTGTAGAAATTTTCATACTGCGCCGGATAAGTCTTGTAATTGTCCAGCGTCAGCGCCGGTCTCACAGGTGTTTCTTCGGTGGTACCGGCTGCCGTGTCGACATAGTTTCCTCTGTAAAAATAGGTATAAGACGCATTCCGCTGTCCGTAATCAAGGCTGCTCAGAAAATCATCTCCCAAAAAACTGGTGACGGATGAGCAGCTGATTAAGATCATGAAAACAACGATCCAGATAACAGATTTTTTTCTCATGGCGTTGGTCACTTCCTTTAGAATCGAAAATAAATAAAGGGGTTATAGCTGTTGCCTGCGAGCATGGAGATACAGAGGATAAACAGTGCACAGCAGAGCCCCAGCTCAAAATAAGAATATTTTAAGTGGCAGATATTGCTTTTTTCCGCCAGTTTCTGTATCAGTCCGCTGCCGATGATCCCAGCGGCGGCGAAAAATAATGTGCCGGGAGGGATTATTTCATGATATAGGACAGAGGTGTGGGTATAGTTCCACGGCAGTACCATCCGTTTCACAAAGGACAGAGCCTGTCCGATTGTGTCTGCCCGGAACAGAACCCAGCCGAAATTAACGGTCAAAAGCGCATAGATATGTCCCAGTCCCCGGTGTTTTTCAAAAATGTTTTTTAATCCGAGCCGCTCTAAGACCGAGAAAAAACCATGATAGAGTCCCCAGAGGATAAAGGTCACGCCCGCCCCGTGCCAAAGGCCGGTGACAAAGAATACAATGCCAAGGTTCAGATAGGTTCTGAATTTTCCTTTCCGGTTTCCGCCCAGTGGGATGTAGATGTATTCCCGGAACCATGAGCTGAGCGATATGTGCCATTTTCTCCAGAAATCTTGTATTGAATAGGATGTATAGGGGTACAGGAAATTTTCCTGAAATTCAAACCCAAACATTTTTCCGAGCCCGATCGCCATGTCGGAATAACCAGAAAAATCATAGTAGATCTGGAGCGTATAAAAAATGGCGGCAATCCATGCCATCCAACCGGTCAGATCCTGTTTGTCAAGGGCATAGAGCTGATCGACGGTTTTGGCGAGCGTATTGGCGATGATAACTTTTTTCCCGAGGCCGTACAGGAACCTCCGGATGCCGGTAGCCATTTTCTCCGGAGATGATCTGCGGTTCTGCAGCTGCTCATTGATATCCCGGTATTTGACAATGGGGCCGGCGATGAGCTGTGGGAAAAATGAGATGTACAGGGCGAGGCTGATAATATTTTTCTGCGCCTTGTATTCTCCGCGATATAGGTCAATTATATAGGACAGTATCTGGAATGTAAAGAAAGAGATTCCGATAGGAAGCGAGATCTCCCTGTGGTCCAGTGAGGTGTGGAAGATACTGTTGGCCGTGTCAATAATGAAATTAAAATATTTATAATACCCCAGAAGTGCCACATTGAAAATGATATCTGCGATTAAGATCAGTTTTTTGTGTCGTGGCATCCGGTCCATCATCAGGCCGGCAAGCCAGTTTACCAGGACGGAAAGGATCATCAACAAGATGTAGACGGGTTCGCCCCATGCGTAAAATATCAGACTGGCGATCAGGAGCAGAACATTTTTGTATCTGTCCCGGATCAGATAATACCCAATGATCGTGACTGGAAGAAACAGCCATAAAAACAGCATGGATGAAAAAACCATAAAAATTCTCTCCCTTTGTACATTTCAAACAGTTTAATATTTTTGTAAAACATGCTTTTTTATGATAACAGGAAAGATTTTAAAAATCAAGTATAATCAGCAATAAAGTGTGCCGGAATGTAACAATTGACATTCCGGGCGGGAGAGTTTATACTCAGAATTGTTTAAAACATGGGAAAAATGTAAACGATAAATGTTACAAAACTGGAGGATTAGAGATGATATTTGGAGTTTTACTTGCGGGCGGTATCGGGAGCCGCATGGGAAATGCAGAAAAACCGAAACAGTACCTGAACATTGCAGGGAAACCGATCATTATTCACACGATCGAGAAGTTTTATATCAATGAGAAGTTTGACAAACTTTATGTTGTGTGCCCTGCCCAGTGGATCAGCCACACAAAAAATCTGATTCGCAGATATATCGGAGAGACCGGCCATATCATGGTGATCCAGGGCGGCGATACGAGAAATGAGACGATCATGAATGCGATCCGCCAGATTGAGAGCGAGTATGAGGTGGATGACGATACGATCATTGTCACTCACGATTCCGTGCGCCCCTTTGTGACTCACCGGATGATCGAGGAAAACATTGAGTATGCGATAAAGTATGGCGCCTGTGATACGGTGGTTCCAGCCACGGATACGATTGTCCAGAGCGATGACAAAAAAATAATCTCAACAGTTCCGGACCGGAGCAGGATGTATCAGGGGCAGACACCTCAGAGTTTCCGGCTAAAAAAGCTGAGGGAACTGTACGAGTCGCTGTCAGAGGACGAGAAAAAGACTTTGACGGATGCCGCGAAGATATTTGTTATGAAGGGCGAGAAAGTTTATCTGGTGGATGGCGAAGTCTCAAATATCAAGATCACGTATCCCTATGATCTCAAAGTGGCTGAGATTCTCATCAAAGACGAGTGCCGGGAGGAAGAATAGAGAGATGTTAAATACAGTGTATCAGCTGGTGGCCCCGAGGAGATTTGAGCTGGCCTACCAGAATATCGGACTGCGGAGCAGTGATGCGATCGTGAGGCCCACTCATCTCTCGATCTGTAACGCCGATCAGCGGTATTACCAGGGGCTCCGTGAGGCCAGGGTTTTGCGGCAGAAACTTCCGATGGCGTTGATCCATGAGGCTATCGGCCGTGTTGTGTCGGATCCCTCAGGCCAGTTTAAGCCGGGGGACTGTGTGGTCATGGTGCCGAACACACCGGTGGAAGAGGATGAGATTGTCGCAGAAAATTATCTGCGCACCAGCCGTTTCCGGGCCAGCGGCTATGACGGCTTTATGCAGGAATATGTGAAAATAAGGCCAGACAGGCTCGTGGCGATGCCAGAGGGGATTGATTGTCTGGTGGCTGCTTTTACGGAAATCGTCAGTGTGAGCGTACACGCACTCAGCCGGTTTGACGCGATCGCGCACCGGAGACGGGAGTGTGTGGGAATATGGGGAGATGGAAATCTGGGCTATATCACGGCGATTTTATTTAAGACGATGTTCCCGCAGACGGAGCTCTTTGTCTTTGGCATGAACTGGGATAAGCTCTCAGACTTTACCTTTGTGGACGGCACCTTTTCCGTGGAGCACATCCCGGAGGATATACGGCTGGATCATGCGCTGGAGTGTGTGGGGGGAGCCGGGTCGGGCAAGGCGATCGACCAGATTATCGACCATATCAGCCCGGAGGGGACGATCTCGATTCTCGGGGTGTCAGAATATCCGGTTCCGATCAATACGAGGATGATATTGGAAAAGGGACTTCGTATTTTTGGCAGCAGCCGCAGTGGAAAGAAAGATTTTGAAAAGACGGTGGAACTCTACCAGGCCAATCCAGAGATCGTGAACTACCTGTCCAATATTGTGGGGGCTGTTATCCCGGTCCGCACGATTGGTGATATGAAGAGAGCGTTTGAGATGGATATCCAGAAATCGTTTGGAAAGACTATCATGGTCTGGGATAAATAAATGATTCACACATCGTAGCACGGATTCTCCAGCTGCTCAAGTATCATATCGACGGCCTCCCGGACAGGGCGGTCGCCGGCCTTTTTTGTCAACAGGATACTGACATAGGGGAGGATCTGTTTTGCGCAGTCGGAGGGGGCAAAGGAGATCCCCGCTGTCTTCATGGCGGAGAGGTCGTTTAAGTCGTCCCCGATATAGGCTGTCTCCTCTTTTGTCAGTTCATATTTTTCCATGAGAAGGCGCAGGGCGGCGTCCTTATTGTGGATTCCCTGGTAGATTTCGGTTATGCCGATCTCACGGCAGCGGATTGCCACGATCTCAGAGGTCCGCCCGGTTATGATGGCGGGGACGATGCCATTGCCCATCAGAAGTTTGATGCCGAGGCCGTCCTTTGCGTCAAAGGCTTTGAATAATTCTCCTTTTTCTCCGATATAGATTTTGCCATTGGTCAGTGTCCCGTCCACATCCATGGCAAACAGACGTATTTTCTTTAATTCCGGTTTATCAGACATAGTTACCTCCATCTATTGTTCTTTGTTCTGCCTGTCAATCGCCGCCTCAAACAGTGACGGTGTGAGAAATGAGACCGGGCAGTCAAGATTTCTTGTGTTCATGTAATCCTCGAGCATGCTCATGATATCTTTGTTCGCTTCTTCTGCATTTAATGTATTTCTCGTCTTCTCCATCGCTTTCTGGACATAGTTCTGGCTGTAGTTGTTGTGGCTGTAGCCGTCAAAGCCGGCGATGGCGATGCCTGCCACATCCAGAAGGTCCAGCAGGCGCAGCAAAAGGATTCCGGAGTTATCCAGCTGCTCCCACCCGCACTTGACAAGCCGTGTGAAATCAATGACAATCTGGTTTTCCTCTTTTTCTGTGGTCACATTGGAGGTGACGATCTTTTTGTAATCGCCAAAGTGTGTGGCGCTCCGCCAGTACTGGTAACGGTTCTTGTTGCTGAAATAGGCATAGTTGATGGCGTAGTCCCGGGAGATGAGGTTTACGCTGACCACTACCGGATTCTTTTCCTTGCAGTAGTCTTCAATCTTCTGCTTGTATGTGACAATGGAGTGCCCCGGGAGGAGTATCAGGATATCCTTTCCGGCAAAATGTTTTCTCAGGAGAGAGACAGCATCCTCATCGTCACAGATCGTACTGAGGTATTCCAGATAAGTCTTTTCCAGCAGATCATAGTCATACCGCTTGCGGTTTGAGGCGCCGAGCCGGTTCAGCAGATAGTTGATGTCGCGGCTGGCAATGCCGGCTTTGGCGGAGAGATAGGTGATATTGTTGACGTGGGCGCTGTAGGAACCAGCCAGATAATAGGGGATGGAATAGCCCCACTCGTAGTGGTTCCGGAATCCGTCGATATAGTTGTCAATGAGGTCTAAAAGGACATTGATGTCATAGCCGCTGTTGAATTTGCGGTTCATATACTGCATGACAAGTTCGGTGTTTGTGTTGCCCGCGCCCCGGCCCATCCCGGCCATGGAGGCATCCACTACTACCTGGCGGAGCCCCTGCGTCATCTCGATAAATTCCTGGGAGAGCGCAAAGGACATCTGCAGGTTGTTGTGCGAGTGAAAGCCAATCTTTGCGCTGGCGCACAGATTGTGGTGGATCAGGTAGAAAACCCGCTGCAGATCCTCTTTGTACAGGGAGCCGAAAGTGTCTACGATAGAAAAGGCATAGGGATCCAGCTCATTGACATTTTCGATCAGTTCCAGGAGTTCGCTGTCTGTGTAACCGAGGATATCCACCGGCTGTACATAGAGTTTATAGCCTTTTTCTTTGATGCTGCGGCAGAATTGGATCACATCATACCGCTCCTCTTTGAAAAAACACGCCCGGACGCCGTCGATGGATGTCCCGTCATAGAACTCCAGATTTTCAATAGAATACCGGCTGTAATCGGCCAGGCACACGTAAGAGGCCTGATTCCGGTTCTCCGGGAGAAAAGGGCGGAGCTGGGCCGCATGATTGAACACGGTGCTGCCGTTCTTATGGGGTTCGTCTTTCAGAAATCCGCACTCAATGACGTCCACGCCGCTCTCGGTCAGCCCCTGTATGATTCCCTTGATCGCTGTGCTGCCAAACTGGCTGTCGATGAGATAGCCGCCGTCCCTCAGTGTACAGTCTAATATATTTACTCGTTTCACGTTTACCTCCATTCTGAAGCCCGGATAATCTCCTCCACTGGGGCGATATGCTCGGGCAGATCCACTCCGATTGATGAGTATTCTGTCTCTTTCAGGCGGATTTTATAACCATTCTGCATAGCCCGGAGCGGCTCGATCCCCTCACCCAGTTCCAGTTCAGTCTGTTCCATTTCCGAAAAATTGAGAAGAAATTCTCTCTTGTATGCGTAGATGCCCACATGGCGGAAAACTCTTGCAAGCCTGCCATCTTTCAGGTTAGAGGGAATGACGGAGCGGGAGAAGTAAAGGGCGTCGCCTCTGTCGTCGGTGACGACTTTGACCGTGCTGGCAGCCCGGATCTCCTCTGGATCCGTGATCTCTTTTTTCAGGCTTCCGAAATATACGGAGTCGTCTTCCCGGAAAATGGAGATTACCTGGCGGATCATCTCAGGGTCTATGACGGGCTCATCGCCCTGCACATTGACAAACAGGTCGCCCTCCACTTTGCGGGCCACCTCCGCCACGCGGTCCGAGCCCGTCGGGTGGGAGTCAGCGGTCATGATGACGTCCATGCCGTGCTCTGTGCAGGCGTCCCGGATCCGCTCATCATCAGTGGCCACATAGACCCGGTCAAATTCCTCTACTTTTTTTGCCTGCCGGTATACCCAGTAGATCATCGGTTTGCCGCAGATATCGGTCAGCGGCTTGCCGGGGAAACGGCTGGATTTATATCTGGCGGGGATCACACCTATTATTTTCATGCTCATACCTCACTTTCTCAGAATGTCTTCA
>CANRMO010000023.1 GCA_947631755.1 uncultured Lachnospiraceae bacterium
TGAGGCTCTGGATGAACTGGCGGGGGAATTACTGAAAGAAGAAAAGGATTCTCTGGCGATTTTAAGTAAGGTGGATGAGATCAGGGGACTGTTGCTGGATATTATGACTTGATGGACGTATTGGCCGGAAAGGGGTGAAATACGATGTTTCACTTTTCAGAGATTGTCGGGCATGAGCAGATCAAGGAGCATCTGCAGGCGGCGATTCACGATGGGAAGCCGTTTCATGCATATATTTTTCAGGGAGATGTAGGGGTTGGCAAGGAGACGATGGCGAAAACTTTTGCCGCGGGGCTGCAGTGCCGGGGCAAAGGGGATAAGCCCTGCGCGGAATGTGTCTCCTGCCAGCAGGCAGAGTCCGGCAATCAGCCGGATATTGTGTGGGTCACCAGGGAGAAAATGAGTCTCGGTGTAAAGGAGATCCGCGAACAGCTGTGCAATACTATGGATATCCGCCCCTTTTCCAGTCCGTATAAAGTCTATATCGTGCCGGAGGCAGAGAAAATGACGGAGGAGGCGCAGAATGCTCTTCTGAAAACGATCGAGGAGCCGCCGGAGTACGGGGTCGTGATATTGCTCACAAGCAATATCAGTGAGCTTCTGCCCACGATCCAGTCCCGATGCCTGACGCTGGAATTCCGTCCGCTGAGCAATTCTACGGTGGAGGAGTTTTTGAAGAGCCAGTGCCAGGTGCCGGACTATCTTGCCCAGGCGAGTGCGGCTTTTGCCCAGGGAAATCTCGGGAAAGCTATGCGCTACGCAAAATCGGATGATTTTATTGAGAGGAAAGATAGGATCTTATCCATCCTGAGGAATGTGGAGCGGATGGATCTGGCGGAAATGCTGGCAGTTATCAAAGATCTCGGGACAAGGAAAGAGGAAGTGAGGGATTACATTGACTTGATGGCGCTGTGGTATCGGGATGTGCTGATATTCAAAGCGACAAAAAACCTCAACCAGCTTATTTTCCGGGAGGAGTCTTCCCATATTTCCAGAGAGGCGTCCAACCGCAGTTATGAAAAAATAGAAGAAATATTACAGGCGTTTGAGAAAGCAAAAGTTCGTCTGAAAGCAAATGTCAGCTTTGATGTGACGATGGAGCTCATGCTTTTAAACTTGAAAGAATAGACAACACCAGGAGGTTGCAATGAAAACAATAATCGGAGTGCGGTTTCGGCAGGCCGGGAAAGTGTATTATTTTGATCCGGGCAAGTGTGAACTTGAGCGGGACCAGCACGTTATCGTAGAGACGGCCAAGGGAGTGGAGATTGGCACGGTTGTTCTGCCAAATTGTGAGATGGCGGAGGAGAAGATCGTTGCGCCGCTTAAGGGGATCATCCGTGTGGCGACAGAGAGGGATGAGGAAAAAGAGAGGCAGAACAGGAAAAAAGAAAAAGAGGCGTTTCAGATTTGTCTGGAGAAGATCGCCAAACATGGCCTTGAAATGAAATTGATCGAGGCGGAATACACATTTGACAACAATAAATTGCTCTTTTATTTTACGGCAGACGGGCGCATTGATTTCCGTGAACTGGTAAAAGATTTAGCCAGTGTTTTCCGCACCCGCATCGAGCTGCGGCAGATCGGTGTCAGGGATGAGACGAAAATCCGGGGCGGCATCGGTATCTGTGGACGGCCGCTCTGCTGTCACACGTATTTGTCTGAGTTTGCGCCGGTGTCGATCAAAATGGCAAAAGAGCAGAATCTCTCCTTAAATCCCACAAAAATTTCCGGTGTCTGCGGACGGCTGATGTGCTGTCTGAAAAATGAGGAAGAGGCATATGAGGAGCTGAACAGCCGCCTGCCGAATGTGGGATCCCGTGTGAGGACGCCGGACGGATTATCGGGTGAGGTGCAGAGTGTCAATGTGCTGAAACAGCGCGTCCGGGTGATCGTGACAATGGACAACGACGAGAAAGAGGTCCGGGATTATGGCGTGGATGAGCTGAAATTTAAGACTGGCGGGCCAAAGGGCCGCATCCAGGCAAAACATGAAAAAGAGCTGAAAAAGTTGGAGGCAATGGAGAAAAGGGAAGGAATGTCAAAGTTAGATGACTGATGGAGAGCAGTGGGAGACTTTGCTCCGCGAGGGGGAGCGTTTAGATGATCTGCAGCGGGACGGACTGAAACTGATTCAGAATCCGTCCTGGTTCTGTTTTGGCATGGATGCTGTACTGTTGTCGGCTTTCGCGGTGGTGAAAGAGGGGCAGGAGTGCGCAGACCTCGGCTGCGGAAACGGCGTGATCCCCATTTTGCTGGCGGGCAGGACAGAGGGGAAATCTTTTACCGGACTGGAGATTCAGGAGGATATTGCTGAGATGGCGGATAGGAGTGTCCGCGGAAATGGTTTACAGGGACGGGTAAAGATCCTTGCCGGAGATATACGTGAGTCCGCCGCACTGTTCGGCCCGGCCTGCTTTGATGTAGTGACAAGCAATCCCCCCTATATGACAGGGTCACACGGCTTGACAAATGAAGCGGGTCACAAGGCAGTCGCGAGACATGAGCTGAGATGCACGCTGGAGGATCTGATCGGGAATGCTGCCCGTCTCTTGAAAACAGGGGGGCATTTTTATATGGTGCACCGTCCGTTCCGCCTGGCAGAGATCATGAACTGTATGGTGAGCCACCGGCTGGAGCCCAAACGGATGCGCCTCGTCTACCCCTATGTGGACAAAGAGCCGAATATGGTGCTGATCGAGGGCGTCCGCGGGGGAAATGCGAGGATCACAGTGGAGAAACCGCTGATCGTATATAAAGAGAGAGACGTGTATACGGATGAAGTGAGAGAGCTGTACTACAATTAACGGAATGGAGGATAGTATGTCCGGAATGTTGTATTTGTGCGCGACCCCCATTGGCAATCTGGAGGATGTAACCATGCGGGTTCTGCGGATGCTGCGGGAAGTTGATGTGATCGCTGCAGAGGACACCAGGCAGACAGTCAAATTGCTGAACCATTATGGGATTAAGACGCCGCTGGTGAGTTACCATGAGCACAATAAAATAGAAAAGACGCCGGTACTTTTGGAGCGGCTGTTATCGGGAGAGACGATAGCTCTGGTGACAGACGCAGGGACGCCGGCAATTTCGGATCCCGGAGAGGATCTTGTCCGGGCGTGCCAGGACGCAGGGATTGTGGTGACATCCCTGCCGGGGGCATCCGCCGTGGTCACAGCGCTGACACTGTCGGGAATGAGCGCGAGGCGGTTCACGTTTGAGGGGTTTCTTCCGGTGGACAAGAAAGAGAGGGGGGAGGTGCTTGACCGCCTGCGGAATACAACATGCACTACAGTTTTCTACGAGGCGCCCCACCGGCTGCAGAAAACATTGCAGCTTCTCTGTGATGTGGCGGGAGAAGACAGGCGCATTGCGGTCTGCAAAGAACTGACGAAAAAACACGAGAGTGTTTGGGCCTTTACCATTGGGGAGGCTGTCCTTTTCTTTAAGGAAAATGAACCCCGGGGTGAATTTGTTCTCGTTGTGGAGGGCGTGGATCCGCGGGAACTCCGGGAAAAGGAGCAGGAACATTGGCGCGGCCTGCCGCTGGAAGACCATATGGAGATGTATCTGAGCCGGGGACTGGACCGGAAAGATGCCATGAGAGCGGTGGCAAAGGACCGGGGCGTGCCAAAGCGGGAGATTTACGCCGCGCTTTTTGGGAAAAAATAAAGAGGGCAGTGCCCTCTGTTATTTGCCTCTTTCCGGTTTCATTTAAAAGAGAAGACTAAATTAAGCCTGCAAGCTCGGCGAGCCGCCGGATGGATTCTTTAGAGACCATCTTGCCCTCAAATTCAATCAGATCTTTTGATGAATGAGTGAATATGTCCGTCGGCGCAGAGCGTTTTTTTAAAATAACTTTGTCGTCCTCCGTATAAATTTCTAATGTCTCGCGTTCGGCAAATCCGAGCGATTTTCTCAACTCAATAGGAAGAGTAATACGTCCTAATTTGTCTAACTGTCTGGCGATACCCGTATTTATCATGATTACTACTCCTTCCAGAATTTTTTGCACGGCCACGGTAAAAAAGTCTCTTGTGACGTGTTTTATATTTTCACAGCGCTAATGATACCATGTCTATTGAGAAGAATCAATAAATTTTAAGTAAAAAAGAATTAATTTACTGTAAATTATCTCCAATGACATGTTTTTACCGATAATTTTTGTTTTATAGGAATCAGGGAGAATTCGAATTTGATAGTAGCAATCTAATTATTGGTGTGCTATACTGAGAGACACGGGATGAATTTTCAGATAGCTGTATTAGAGCGAGAGGGGGATTTGTTTTGAGAAAGAAGAAAATTGGGGGAATTATGCTTGTATTTGCCCTTTTAACCGGACTTGTGTCTCCGGCCGGCGCGTCGGCGAAGACGGTCATCAATTCGGCGGTGGCCAGCGGTGAGGCCGTAGAGCAGAATGACCAGTGTGAGATTGATTATTCAAACAGCTCAGACGGTTATGTCATGGTCAAATATAAAGAAAAGACGGGAAAAAAGATTAAGGCCCAGGTGGAGGGGCCGGTGGGGGAAACCTACACTTATACTCTGCGGAATAATGTCTATGAAGTGCTGCCACTGACAGAGGGCAGCGGAGAATACAAGGTCACAGTCTTTCTCAATGTCGAGGGGAACAGTTACGCCACGGTTCTGTCGGCCACTGTGGACGCAGAGCTCTCAAGCCAGTTCGCGCCCTATATCCGGCCAAACCAGTATGTCAATTACAAGAAATCGACGAAAGCGGTAAAAAAGGCGGCGAAACTTGTCAAGGGCTGTAAAACGGATCTGGCAAAGGTAAAGAAAATTTATAAATACGTGATCAAAAATTACAAATATGATAAAAAGAAAGCAGCCAGGGTGGAGACGGGTTATCTGCCGAATCTGGATTCTGTCTATAAAAAGAAAAAAGGGATCTGTTTTGATTATGCCGCGATTATGACGGCGATGCTGCGGAGCCAGGGAGTGCCGACAAAGCTTGTGATCGGCTATACGGGCAATGCCTACCATGCCTGGATCAATGTGTATTCCAAGAAAAAGGGGTGGATCAGCGGGGCGATCTATTTCAACGGAAAGAAGTGGAAACTGATGGATCCCACTTACGCATCTACGAGTAAGTCCAGTAAATCCATTATGAAATATATCGGGAACGGAAAAAATTATAAGGCAAAATATAGTTACTGAACACGGAGGAAGATCAATGGGAAAGAAAAAACTGGGCAGCGAGTACATATCTTCTTTCTGTCTGGAGATGTCCCTCCTTCTCCATGCGGGGATAGGGATAGAGGACGGTCTGTATCTTTTGGTGGAGGATGAGACGGACAAGAGCTGCCAGAGCATGCTTCGGGGCATGGCGGACTGCCTGTCGGATGGAGAACCCTTTTCGGCGGCAATTCGGGAATCGGGATGTTTCCCGAAATACGTCAGTGACATGGTGGCTACCGGTGAGGAAACCGGGCGCATGGAGCAGTCGTTCCGGGCGCTGTCTGAATATTATGACCGTCAGGTGCAGCTGAGCAGCCAGATCCGCAGCGCTCTTTTGTATCCGGCGATTCTTATGGTATTGATGCTGGTGATTATTGTTGTACTGCTGGTGAAAGTTCTGCCAATCTTCAATCAGGTTTATACCCAGCTCGGGGGGACGATGAGCGGTGCGGCGCAGGTGCTCTTGCGGGCCGGCAATGTGCTGGGGAATGCCATGCCGGTGCTGTGCGGAATCCTTGGGCTGGCAGTAGTGGCTGCACTTGTCCTCAGTTGCAGTGGTGCGGTGCGCGGCGCTCTGTTACAGGCATATAAAAGGATGTTTGGGGAGCATGGGCTCACGAGGAAAATGGGTGAGGCCAAATTCGCCTCTGCTATGGCAATGGGAATGATGAGCGGACTGAACACGGAGGATGCTTTTCGCAGCGCGATGCTGTTCCAGGAGAGTGTTCCCAGGACAGAGAAACGGTATAAGAAATGCCTGGAGATGTTAGACGCCGGGGAGCCGATGGCAGACTGTTTTAAGGAGAATGAGATCCTGGAGGGGAAATACTGCCGGATTTTAGATCTCGGGGCAAAGAGCGGGACGTCCGACACAGCGATGGAGGAGATCGCCCGCAGGCTGGACGTCAGCCTGCAGATGGAGATTGAGCGAAAAGTCGGCAGGATCGAGCCGACGATCGTAATCATCACCTCAGTCCTTGTGGGGATCATTCTGATTGCCGTAATGCTGCCGCTGATCAATATTATGTCTTCAATCGGGTAGCAACTGGAGGTAAGCGGGAAAGATGAAAAAGAGGATATGGGGAACTATTTGTAAAGCGGCCGCGCTTGTTCTGATCGCGGCGGCTGCTCTGTTTGGCCTTGGCAGGGCGGCGGATCGGCTGGGCCGCGGGCAGCAGGGGGAGAGTCTGAAACAGCTGGATGATTCGGTGAGAAAAGCGGTTATGACCTGTTATGCTACAGAAGGAGTGTACCCGCCGAGCATCGGGTATCTCCGGGACAATTACGGAATCCAGATTGACGAAGAGAGATTTACGGTTTTTTACGAGGTTCAGGGCGATAACATGATGCCTGTCATAACGGTTATGGAGAGACAGGAGGAAATACAGGAATAGCAGTGGCCCACAGGGCCTGAGATGGAGGTTGGCGTGAAGAGAGAAATGCAACAACACAATATAGAGACCGCATTTGTTCTTCTTTTGTTTGCCGTATACGCGGTGATGGCCATTGCCGTTCTGGCGCTGGGGGCCAACAGCTACCGCGCGCTTGTGCGCAGGGACAATGAGAATTACAACAAGCGGATCATTACCTCCTACGTGGCGGCTAAAATTCGGAACCACGATACTGACGATGGCGCTGCGGTGGGGGGATTTGCCAGGGCCGGGGAGCAGGATGGGATTGAGACTCTCCATTTGTATGAGGAAATAGAGGGCGCCAGATACGATGTGCGGATTTATTACTACGACGGTTATATCCGGGAACTGTTTACTCTGGAAAATCTGGATCTGGAACCCGGGGCCGGAAATAAAGGGATGGAGGCAGAGGGGCTCTCTCTGGAACAGTCCGGCCGCATCATACGGATATCGGCGACGGACTCCGATGGGCGGAAAAATGACGCCACTGTCGCGCTGCGCAGTGAAAGCGGGGTGGGGCAATGAACCGGGAGAGGAGTAAGGCGCCTCTGGCCCTGATGGAACAAATTATCATGATTCTTGTATTCGCCCTGGCGGCGGCTGTCTGTCTCCGGGCTTTTGTGTATGCGAACCATCTGTCAGAGAGCAGCGCACAAAAAGAGCTGGCGGCGACGAGAGCCCAGACGGTGATCGAATACTGCAAGGCGGAGGCGGGGGATCTGGATAAGGTGTGCGAGAGCCTCGGCGGTGAGCGGCAGGAGAACGGGTTTACTGTAGTCTATCCGGAAGACGGCATGAAAACTGTTTTGCGGCTGACGGAAAAGACAGAATATCTACAGAAAGCTGCCGTGTCTGTGTATGCAGATGATAATGAGGTATTTGCGGCCGATGTGGGCTGGCAATTGAAAAATGGTTAGTCCGGCGTTTCGGAATGGAGGTTTTTATGACTAAGAGAAAGATGACATTTACCTCTGTGGGAGGAAGTTCGATTCTGACTATATTTGCGGTGCTCTGCTTTATTGTCTTCGCCCTTTTGTCTCTCTCTACCGCAAAGGCGGACAGTGCGTTATCTGAGAAGTCCGTGGATGCGGTGAGCAATTATTACCGGGCAGACACAGAGGCGGAGAAGATCCTGGCCGGACTCCGCCAGGGAAACCTCCCGGATGGAGTGGAAAAGAGCGGTGATGTCTACACCTACGCGTGCCCGGTGGATGAAAACCAGGAGTTGCAGGTGGAAGTGGAAATCCGGGATGGCTGGTATAAGATAAGGAAATGGCAGAGGGAATACACCGGGGAGTGGGAGGCCGACACGTCCATGCAGGTCTGGGGCGGTGCGGAAATTACGGAATAGAGAGGAGTTGAACGATCTATGATGAGTCTGGAAGAAGTGTTAAAAAAAGCGGTGATCGACAGCGCGTCAGATATATTTATCGTAGCCGGGGGAAATCTCAGCTATAAGGTGGACGGTAAGATTCGCCCCATGGCGGGGAGCGAGAAACTGGTTCCTTCGGAGACCTCATATTTTATCGATGAGATCTACAGTTATTCAAAGCGGTCAAAAGATCGCTTTCTCAGTTCCGGGGATGATGACTTTTCCTTTGCTATTGAAAACCTTGCAAGGTTTCGTGTGAATACTTATATGCAGCGCGGTTCCCAGGCGGCGGTGATCCGCGTCGTCGCATTTTCCATACCCGACCCATGTGATCTGGGGATCCCGGACAGCGTTGTGGAACTGGCAAAGCTGAATCATGGCATGATCATTATTTCAGGGACGGCTGGCAGCGGGAAATCTACTACCCAGGCGTGTATCATTGACGATATCAATACAAATAAAGAAAAACATATTATTACGCTGGAGGATCCCATTGAGTACCTCCACCGGAACAAGAGATCTATTATCAGCCAGAGGGAGATCGCCATCGATACGGATAATTACCTGACGGGGCTGCGGGCCTGTCTGCGGCAGGCGCCGGATGTAATCCTGCTTGGTGAGATGAGGGACGCCGAGACAATCCGCACCGCCATGACGGCGGCGGAGACAGGCCATCTTGTCATTGCCACCCTGCACACCAAGGGGGCGGTGAACACCATAGACCGTATTGTAGACTCTTTTCCGGCAGACCAGCAGGACCAGATCAAGATCCAGCTCTCCCTCGTGCTGAACTGCATTATTTCCCAGCAGCTGTTGCAGCGGAAGAGCGGCGGCATGATACCCGCCTTTGAGATCATGAAAAATATTCCGGCTGTCAGCAATATGATAAGGGACAGCAAAAATTATCAGATTGATAATCTGATCCAGACCTCTGGCAGCCAGGGGATGATATCTATGGATCAGTATATCGTGAGCCTGTACCAGAAGGGAGAGATATCGGAGGGAACCGCTATGCTCTCAGCGATCAACCCGGAGCAGATGAAACGGAAACTAGGATCGAAGGTGAAATAAAGTGAAAGGCGTGGGGAAATTTAAAAACATTACAAAATAATTGATATTGTACTGTTTTTGTTGTATGATATATACATACAGAAGAACTAAGGGAGGATAGGCAAAATATTATACCGGGAGGTCGGCATATGGCAAGTACAATACAGGTTCGGGTTGAAGACGATTTGAAAAAAAAATCTGATGAGCTTTTCAAACAATTAGGTACAGATACGACATCAGCAATTAGGATGTTTTTGACGCAGGCTATTCTCAATAATGGATTTCCATTTGATATAAAGATAAAATATCCGGATGCAAATCCATATGTGTTTATGACAGAAGAAGAATTGCTTTTAAAATTGGCAAAGTCAAAAAATCATGCAGATCAGGGGAAATATAAGGATGCAGAAATTGTAATTTCGGACATGAGGGAAAAGTATGGATTATAGGGTGGTTATTACAGAAGATGCAGAACAGGATCTGGATAGGTTTCTTCGGTATCTTCTTTTTGTAAAAAAGAGTGCACAGGCGGCAAAAAATCTGCTGGATGATTTTGAAAAGACAAAGCAATATTTGTCGCATGTGGCGGGAAGCTTAAAAAATTGTGAAAACCCTATATTGAAAAAAGATGGTTATAAAAGAATCAATTTTATGGCACATAGATATTTTATGTTGTATCGAATAAAGAATGATATGGCTATTGTTGATAATATTTTTCACGAATTACAAGATTATCAGAACAAACTGTACTGATATATTTATATTTTAAAAAAGAGCACCTATAACAGAAAACAAAAATCAGGGGGCTGCGATAAATCAAAGACATACAGTGATTTATCGCAGCCCCCTTAGGGTCAGATGCCGTATCTACTTCCCGGAGAGCACTTCATCGATCGCCTTTGCGGCGGATTTTCCAGCTCCCATGGCAAGGATAACGGTGGCGGCGCCGGTCACGGCATCGCCGCCGGCATAGACATTCTCGCGGGTGGTCAGTCCCGAGTCATCCTTTGTGATCAGGCAGCCGTGTTTATTTGCTTCCAGCCCCGGAGTGGTGGAGCGGATCAGCGGATTCGGGCTTGTGCCGATCGCCATGATCACACAGTCGAGATCCAGGGTGAACTCACTGCCTGCTTTTTCAATCGGGCGGCGGCGTCCGCTTTCGTCCGGCTCACCCAGTTCCATCTCAATACATTTCATGCCGCAGACCATTCCCTCCTCATTTCCGAGGATTTCGACCGGGTTATTTAAGGTCTTGAAGATAATGCCCTCTTCTTCTGCGTGTTCCACCTCTTCTTTACGGGCAGGGAGTTCTTCCATGCCGCGGCGGTACACAATATAGACGTCATCGGCGCCGAGGCGTTTTGCACAGCGGGCCGCATCCATGGCCACGTTGCCGCCGCCTACGACAGCAACTCTCTTCGCGTGCTGTATCGGCGTTTTACTGCCATCCTGATAAGCTTTCATGAGGTTTATGCGCGTCAGGAACTCGTTGGCAGAGTATACGCCTTTTAAGCTCTCGCCCGGGATATTCATAAATCTCGGGAGACCGGCGCCGGAGCCGACAAAGATTGCCTCATTGCCCATCTCGAATATTTCGTCGATGGTCAGAACTTTTCCAATGACCATATTTGTCTGAATGTCAACGCCAATCTCTTTCAGATTGTCGATTTCTTTCTGGACGATCGCTTTGGGCAGACGAAATTCCGGGATTCCGTAAACAAGAACGCCACCGGCCAGGTGAAGGGCTTCATAGATCGTAACCTGATAACCCGCTTTTGCCAGATCACCGGCTACTGTAAGGCCGCTGGGGCCGGCTCCGATCACCGCTACTTTGTGGCCGTTGGAGGCCGGTTTCACCGGCGCGTCGCTGCTGTGTTCCCTGTGATAATCCGCCACGAAACGCTCCAGACGGCCGATTCCTACCGGCTCACCCTTTATGCCGCGGACACATTTTCCCTCGCACTGGGTTTCCTGCGGGCACACGCGGCCGCATACTGCGGGGAGGGATGTGGACTGTGAGAGAACCTCAAATGCGCCCTCCATGTCCTCGTTGGCAACCCTCTCGATAAAGGCGGGGATATCAATCTGTACCGGGCATGCGCTGACACATGGTTTGTTCTTGCAGTTCAGGCATCGGCGGGCCTCGTTTACCGCCATGTCGTACGTATACCCGAGGGCAACCTCGTTAAAATTTTTATTTCTGACGTCCGGGTCCTGGACAGGCATCGGACATTTATTCATATCCATATTTCTTTCAGCCATTGATCAATTCGCCCCTTTCTCAAGTAAATGACACGCCTCTTCTCTGGCATGGGTTTCAAATTCTTTATACATCGTGCCGCGGTGCATGGCCTCGTCAAAATCAACGAGATGCCCGTCAAAGTCCGGCCCGTCAACACAGGCAAACTTTGTCTCGCCTCCCACAGTCAGGCGGCAGCCGCCGCACATACCAGTGCCGTCGATCATGATCGGGTTCATGCTGACCATCGTCTTAATATTATATTTTTTTGTCGTGAGGCAGACAAACTTCATCATGATCAGGGGGCCGATGGCAATCACTTCATCGTACTCATTTCCCTCCGCGATCAGTTTTTCCAGGGCATCTGTCACAAGCCCTTTTTCCCCGTAGCTCCCATCGTCGGTCATGATCACGAGTTTATCGCTGGCTGAGTTAAATTCATCTTCAAGGATCAAAAGATCTTTGTTCCGGAAACCGACAACCGAGTGGACTTCCGCACCCTGTTCGTGCAGTTTCTTGGCGACTGGATAAGCGATGGCACAGCCGACGCCGCCGCCCACGACAGCGACTTTCTTTAACCCTTCCGTGTGAGTGGGAACGCCCAGGGGGCCGACAAAATCATGGATAGTGTCCCCTTCCTCTAATGTGTCAAGCTCCATGGTCCCGGCGCCGACGATCTGGTAAATGATAGTGACTGTCCCCGCCTCGCGGTCAAAATCCGAAATTGTCAGAGGAATCCTCTCGCTGTCCTCCTTTGCGCGGAATATAATAAACTGCCCCGGTTCTGCCTTTTTGGCGATCAGGGGGGCTTCTACAGTCATCTTACTGACGGTAGGGTTTAGGGATTTCTTTTCAATAATTTTGAACATTACAACCTTATCCTCCATTCAAATATATCTGCCCTTTGTGATAAAAACACAAATGTTCACGTAACACACCTATTCTAGCATAAGAATGGGCGAAATTCAATAAAAACAGTTGACAAAAGAACAGGGATGATGTAATCTGAACTTTGAGAAGTGGTTTTCAAAACCACGTGTAAAAATTTTAAATGGCAATAAGACATAGAAGGAAAGGGTGAAGAAAATGAGTCTCCCCAAAGACGCTGTTGCGGCGCCGTTCATTCAGGTAGAAGAAGATGAAAACGGCGTTCTGCAGAAAATTGATTTTACAAACGATGAAAAATTTAATTTTTCCTTTGATGTTGTTGACAAACTCGCGAAAAAATGTCCGGATAAACTGGCGATGCTTCATATTTCAAAAGATGGGAAAGAGCGGGCATTTTCTTTTTACGACATGTCCCGTTATTCCTCTAAAGTGGCAAATTATCTACAGTATCTGGGGATCCGCAAGGGCGACCGCGTGATGCTGGTACTTAAACGCCATTATCAGTTCTGGTTTGCGCTCCTTGCCCTTCACAAAATCGGGGCGGTGGCGATCCCGGCCACAAATCTTCTCTTAAAATCGGATTTCGAATACCGTTTCAAAACCGGGAATGTGGATGCGATTCTCTGCACTGCGGACGGCCCGGTGTCCAGAGAGGTAGACAAGGCGTGCCGCTTATACCGGAATCTGAAGGTGAAGATTATGGTGGGCGCGAGCCGCAAGGGCTGGCACAGCTTTAATAAGGAAGTAAAATATTTTTCCAGTCATTTCAGAAGGCCAAGGGGGGAGCAGGAGATCCTTGGGGATGACCCGGCCATCATGTTCTTTACATCAGGTACAACGTCGTATCCCAAAATTACCACCCACAACTTTAAATACCCGCTGGGCCATTACGTGACGGCAAAGTACTGGCACCAGGTGGACCCGGACGGAATCCATTTTGCGATTTCGGACACTGGCTGGGGAAAGGCACTCTGGGGGAAAATTTATGGGCAGTGGCTATGTGAGGCGCCGATCTTCACCTATGATTTCGATGACTTTGACGCAAAAGAAATTCTCACAATGATAGAAAAATATAAGATTACGACATTTTGTGCGCCGCCCACGGTTTACCGCGTGCTCGTCCACATGAAGCTCGATCAGTATGACCTGTCCTCCCTGCAGAACGTGACGACGGCCGGGGAGGCGCTGAATCCGGAGATCTATGAGAAGTTCAAGGCAAAGACCGGTCTCACGCTGATGGAAGGTTTTGGCCAGACCGAGACGACACTGACCATCGGAAATCTTCGGGGCACGGTGCCGAAGCCCGGTTCTATGGGAAAACCGACGCCGCAGTACGATGTGAAGATCATGCTGCCGGACGGCAGGATTGCCGGGCCGGAAGAGGAGGGCGAGATCGTTATCCGCACCAAAGAGGGGATTCCCGATGGGCTCTTTGTGGAATATTACGGGGATGAAGAAAAGACGCAGAACGCGTGGCACGATGGGTATTACCACACCGGGGATACCGCCTATTACGATGAAGAGGGATATCTGTGGTATGTGGGGCGCGTGGATGATGTGATCAAATCCAGCGGCTACCGGATCGGGCCGTTTGAGATCGAAAATGAGATCATGAAACTTCCCTATGTTCTGGAATGTGCGGTTACGGCTGTGCCGGATCCGATCCGCGGCCAGGCGATCAAGGCAAGTATTGTCCTGACGGACAAAGTGGAGGCATCCGATAAATTGAAGAGTGAGATCATGAAATCACTCAAGAAAAATATTGCCTCTTATAAGTGGCCGAAGATCCTGGATTTCACAAAGGAACTGCCAAAGACGATCAGTGGCAAGATCCGCAGGCGGGAGATCCGTGATATTGACAGAGATAAAAATGAAAACGAAAATGAAAGCGAGAATGAAAATGAAGATGCAGTTGTCGCCGAATAACCGGCTTGTTGTGACAGGGATGGGGGCGGTTACTCCCATTGGAAACAGCGTAGAAAAATACTGGGATAATCTTGTGGCGGGAATGTGCGGCGTTGGCCCGATCACCCGGTTTGATACGGCGGAGCTTCCGGTGAAGATCGCCGCCGAGGTAAAAGATTTTGAGGCAGAGGACTATATGCCGAAAAAACTGACGAGGGAAATGGATGTATTTATGCAGTACGGCTATGCAGCGGCTATGGAGGCTATCCGCCAGGCCGGCGAGCCGGCGGCTGCCCCGGAGCGCATGGGTATTGTAGTGGGGACCGCACTGGGTGGTATCTCTCCCATCGCGCAAGTTCAGGATGGTATCAGTAAGGGAGAGCACAAAAAGGTCAGTCCCCGGTTTGTGCCGAAGATCATCGGGAACGAGGCGGCTGCCCAGGTGGCAATCGCCAAGGGATACCGCGGGCCGAGCCTGACCGTCAGCACGGCGTGTTCTTCCGGCGGGGATGCCATCAGTACCGCCTGTATGCTGCTGATGGCGGGACAGGCGGATGCCGTCCTGGCAATGGGAACCGAGTCGGCGCTATCGCCGTTATTCATTCTTGGCCTGGCCTCTGCCCACGCCCTCTCTACCAATAACGGCGATCCACAGGGGGCGAGCAGGCCCTTTGACCGGGACCGGGATGGATTTGTCATTGGCGAGGGCGGCGGTGCGCTGGTTATTGAGACGGAGGAAAATGCAAAGAGACGGGGAGCTGTAATCCTGGCTGAGCTGGCGGGCTTTTCTAACTGCACGGACGGCTATCACGTGACGAGCCCGCACCCGGAGGGAATCGGGGCTGTGTTCTGCATGGAAAAAGCGGTTGAGAATGCGGGTTTGTCAACGGATGATGTAGATTATATCAACACACATGGTACATCGACGCCGGTGGGCGATCCGATCGAGACGAGAGCCGTGAAAGAATTATTCGGCAGCCATGCAAAAGATATGGCAGTCACTTCCACAAAAGGGGCGACAGGACATATGATGGCGGCCGGGGGGATTACAGAGGCCATTGCCTGTATCCAGGCGATCCGCACGGGGATTGTGCCGCCGACGCTGAACCTGGAAAATCTGGACGAGGCGTGTGAGGCGCTCAACTATGTGCCGGGAACGGCGGTAAAAAAAGAGATTAAGGTTGCCATGAGCAACTCCTTCGGTTTCGGGGGACAAAATTCCAGTGTGATCTTTAAAAAATATGAAAAGTAATTAATATAACACCGGCGGGGGTTTCTTTTCATGCAGAGGCCCCGGCCGGTGTTGTGTGGTTTAAAAATCTGTATTTATGATAGGCGTTCCCATCACAATTTTAGTCATGTTTCTTTCCTCATCATAGGAGATCGCCACGTTCATATTCACCTTTTTACCGTTTACATTTTTCCATTTTGAAATCCCGCTTGTATAACCGTAAGCGACATAGTAATCATTCCAGAAGTTTCCGGTTTTCTCCATGACGCAGCCTCCGCCCATAGAGCGGAACAGATCGTCCGCCAGTGCTTTTTTCTCAGCTCTGTCCAGCGTTCCCGGAAGAGATCCCGCGATACACTGGCAGCCATTTCGGGCATTTCTCAAATCATCGTTTGCCGCCTCGGTCTCCCGGGTTAAAATGGTCACCTGGTTTCTGGCGAAAGCCTGGGTAAAGTCTGAGCGGGAAACAATGACGCGGGTAACGAGGATCTGTACCAGCGCGATCCCCCAGAGAAGGGCGGCCAGAAAAATAACGGCTCTGAATTTTTTCACTCTCTCACCTTTCTTTCATGCAATCTGAAATTTACATAAAAGCCGGATTTCCTTTCAGAAAAGAAAATCCCATACATAACAGGAAGAAATATTCCTGTTACCTATAGGATTTCCGCAACTTAACAGATTATACAAATTTTTTTCAAATTTGGAATTATGATGTCTGATGGGTTCTCACTGTTTCCTTTCCAGGTCGGAAAATAACTGCTCAGTCTTTTCGATCCATTTTTGGCCGGAAGCGGATTCTGTGATCTCGCTGATCTTTTTATAATAAGGGAACATCGTTACGGAACCGTCTTCGTTCAACTGATACAGCTCTGTTGTCACGATTTCATCGTCACTTCCGTAGCAGCGGTTCCAGACAGTTGTGCCTGGCTCTGGGTCATCCATAAATAGGTTCTCCATCTCTATGTTCGTCCCACATCCGGTACCTAACTCCTTTGAGTCCCAGGTGAAATGCAAAGCTCCGTCCTTATCCGGCTTCTTTGTCAGAACACAGTTTTCGATCAGAGTAAACTCGCTCTTTATATTTTCTACGTCGTTTTCCACTGTGATCCCGCGCATATATTTTACTATTTTATCATCAACAGGATCATTGTCTTCCTCCGTCTCTTCTTCTGCCTGCTTTTTCCACTTTTTCAGAAGTTTTTCTGCCCTTTGCGAATCGGCGAGGTTGCGGTCCAGGGGCAGCGTAAAGAGGGCGTTTAGTCCTTTATAGTTCACATTTCTCTTTACTTCGCCGGTTGTCTTGTCATATATATACGAAACATCTTCTCCCACGTTTACTTCCTGTCCGTCCTCTGTCTGTCTGAGCGCTTTGGTCTTTGGGAGCACAGCTGCATCGGATACAGAGAGATAGACCGTGCGGTCTGCAAAAGCGGACAGATTGTCGCAGTCCATGATCCGGTAGAACACGCCGTCTTTTACATCAGATATCGCGCCGCCGCCCATGTAGAAAATATTAACCTTGCGGGGATCCTTTCCCTGTATAAATGGTGACACCAAAAAATTGTGGTCCAGGTCATCGTCTGTCATGGCGCTCCCATCTGCCTTTTCGATAGCCACGACACAGTAGGTCCTGTCTTTTTGTATCTCTCCGTTTGCTTCTACTTCGTACACCGACAGATCTTCGCCGGAGACAAGGCCAAGCAGAGACACGCTGTACTCACCGAACTGCTGTTTTTCGCCGTCGGTAAGGACAGCCTTATCGGACTCGAAAGCGTCTGCCAGTTTTTCGTCTTCCATTTGCTTTGCCACCTGGGCAGGGGACAGATAGCGCCACATGGCATAGGCCGTAACTCCGCCCATCAGAACGAATGCAATGGCCAGGGCTGCCACGGCGGTCTTAGGCAGCCAGGATATTTTTCTACTCCTCTCTTTTGGCGGACAGTCCGCCCTCTCGAGGATATTCTTTTTCACACGCTCTCTGCTGTGTTCTCCTGGCGCGATCGCGTCATATGCGTCAATAATTTTTTCATCTTTCATTTTATTACCTCCCATCTCTGGTCAATTACAAGATAATATATTGGTTTTTAGCAATTTTCTGGCTTTTTGCAGGTCGTTTCTCACAGCCGATGCCGACTTCCCTGTCATGCTGCCGATCTCTGCACTGCTGTAGCCTTCGTAGTAATACAGATAGACTGCTGTTTTGTACTTGTCGGGAAGATTCATGACTGCCTCCATCGTCTCATTGATCTCAAAAGGCTGCCCTTCTTGTTCCGGCTCGTCCGCTCTGTCGTAACTTCGGTTTTTCCGCCACCAGTGTTTTAGCTGGTTTTTGCAGTGATTGGATGCTGTGACCACAAGCCATCCTTTTACATGCTGCTCATTTTTCAGGTCGCATAGATGCTCTGTCAGCTTTAAAAATGTCTCGGATACAGCGTCCTCGGTATCGGCAGTATTTTTCATAAAAGAAAAGCAGACGCGGTATACCATGTCAAAGTACTTTTCATATAGATCGAGAAAATCCTGCTTTTCCTGTTCTGTCATTGCTTCCTCCCTTCAATATTGCAGTTACATTGGAATAAATATTTATTCATATAGGATACAATCTGGAAAGGGAAACTGTCCCATGTGGGACAAAAAAATTTGCCAGTTGTGCCCACTATAGCATGGCCGTAAGGATTTTGAAAGATTTTTATCTGCTATTTTGAAAGACTGAGGTGGTATTCTCTTTATGAAAAAGACTATAGGTGTGAAGGAAGGAGTGTAAAGTGATGAGAGAATTTGCAATTGCCACGAAACTGTTTTTTAAGACAATCAGCATACTGGTTCCGTATGTCTTGCTGCTCATAGCGGTCAATATAGGATTGTGCCGTCTGACAGCCAGTTTTACAGCGGCGAAGAAGTCGGGACAGATGGCGGATGCCATGTATTATTTTGGGGATATCAATGTATTCTGTTTTCTTTTGTTCCTCTTCTTTTTATTTATCGGATATGAATTTATGAGGAAAGTCCGCGAATCACAGACGGAGGAATTGTTTTCATCCTATGGGATGTCTGGTGTCCGGATCTATATAGAACAGTTTTTGGTGCTTCTTTTTTCTGTTGTACTGGTATCCGCCAATATCTCTGCCTATTACATATGGGGATATATGAGTCTGGGGTGTGAGGAGGAGCTAGCGGCAGAGCTGTTCCGCTTGCTCCTTGTAAATGTTTTTTTTGTATCGCTGGGAGCGGTGTCACTGGGCACGGTGCTGTCCCGGATAAGGAACCGATTTGCGGGGTATGGCGTCATGGTGGGTATTTTATTTCTGATTTTGCCCAATACCGTGTCTTTTTTTGAGATGATGCAGGAGCAATACCATATTCCGGTTTTCGGGATCCGGGATCTGGTCTGCCTGATCCCACCGGATATATGGTCCGCGCCGGACGCATTGTACGGATTTCCTCTGG
>CANRMO010000024.1 GCA_947631755.1 uncultured Lachnospiraceae bacterium
ACCGCGCCGATCAGCTCACCGATCTGCTGGCGTATCGGAGTTGCCCCGACAATATAGCCGGTCTTGAGGTCCTGGGATGTATCTCCCGCCATGGCCGCCACAATGCAGATCACTGTACCGATACAGATTGCCGAGGCCATGCCGGCATATCCTGTGCTCCCCGTCACTTTTAAGAGCACTGTAGCAATCAGAAGTGTAGCGATCGCCATGCCGGACACCGGGTTATTGGAAGAACCCACAAGCCCCACCATGCGGCTGGATACAGTTGCAAAAAAGAAACCGAACACGATGATGATCAGCGCTCCGATAATGCTCACCGGAACAGAGGGGATCAGCCAGATCACAATGGCGATGAGCAGCGCGCCGCCCAGCACGACCGGCATCGGCAGGTCCCTGCTTGTGCGCAGGCCCGCATCCCCGGTATGTCCGAATCCCTTTATCGCCTGGGAAAATGTCTTTATGATCGTCGGCGTTGACTTAACCAGGCTGATGATGCCGCCGGCAGCGACAGCCCCCGCCCCGATATAGCGTATATATGTTCCCCATATGTCCTGGGGCAGCAGACCGCTGACCGGATCCCCTCCCGGGGCAACCACACCGTTTCCCCCGAAAAGGCTGATGAGCGGGATCAGAACAAACCAGCCCATCACGCCTCCGGCAAACAGATACCCGGAAATCCTCAGTCCGCATATATAACCGACACCGGCCAGCGCCGGAAGCACGTCCGCTCCGAAACCAGCCCGCAGCGGACGGATATTCCAGCTCACCTCTGAGGGAAACAGGCAGAGCCCGTCCGCAATAAATTTATAGAGGGCAGAGATTCCCAGCCCGGAAAAGACAACCTTTGATTTTGCGCCGCCGCTCTCACCTGCCAGAAGCACCTCCGCACAGGCAGTGCCCTCCGGAAAGGGCAGGACGCCATGCTCTTCTACGATCAGCGCCGTGCGGAGCGGAACCATAAAAAGCACACCCAACAGGCCGCCACAGGCCGCTATCACTGTAATCTCCATAAAAGAGGGATCCGACACAGCGTCACTCTCCGCCGCCCACATAAACAGGGCGGGAAGGGTAAAGATGGCCCCGGCCGCCAGAGACTCGCCGGCAGACCCGATTGTCTGAACCATATTATTTTCCAGAATCGAATCCCGTTTCATGATTATACGGATGATCCCCATTGACAGGACCGCCGCCGGAATCGAGGCGGACACGGTCATGCCGACGCGCAGGCCGAGGTATGCGTTAGCCGCCCCGAACACGACTGCCAGAATAACTCCCAGCACAATTGATACTACCGTAAACTCCGGCACAATCTTTTCCGCCGGAATAAAAGGTTTCCACTCGTTATTATTGCTCATTTTCTCTTTCCTTTCCTTGTATTTGTGCTTAATTATAACATGAATTTCCTATCCTGTCATGTTTTTCCTGTCTGTGTGATTGTAATTCAAACAAAAAAATGGTAGACTGTTACTAGTTTACACATAAAGGGGACATATTATGAGACATTTGGAGCTTGGTTTTATCGGGTTCGGGCTGATCGGCGGCTCGATTGCCCGCTCACTGAAAAAAAACGGAATGGATATCACGGTCAAAGTGTATACGAGAAGAAAAAATCCCCAACTGGAAAAAGGGGTGAAAGAGGGCATTATCGACGAACTTCTCTATGAGATCGATCACCATTTTTCCACCTGCGATGTCATTTTTCTCTGTGCGCCTGTGCTGAAAAATGCAGAATTCTTTCCTTTATTAAAGCCTGTTATAAGTCCCTCCTGTATCCTCACCGATGTGGGGAGCGTCAAGGGAAGTATATGCGATGCTGCCAGAGAAGCCGGTCTCGGGCCACGTTTCATCGGCGGCCATCCCATGGCCGGCTCTGAGAAGACCGGTTATGAAAATTCAACTGATACCCTGCTGGAAAATGCCTACTATCTTCTGACTCCCTGTGAGGACAACGCGCCGGAGGATGTCGCCACACTGCGGGAACTGGCCGGACACACCGGGGCTAACTGTGTCATTATATCCGCCGCGGAACACGACAGGATCACCGCTGCCATCAGCCATGTCCCCCACATCATCGCGGTGTCACTGGTCAATATGGTCCGCCAGAATGACAATGACGAAGAAAATATGAAAGCCTTCGCGGCCGGCGGTTTCCGGGATATCACCCGCATCGCCTCCTCCTCACCGGCTATGTGGCAGGATATCTGCATCGCAAACGAAAAAAGTATCAATCATTTCCTCTCCTGTTTCGAAGGGCAGCTGAGGCAGTTCCGGCAAATGATCTCTGAGGGAAATATCACCGGTATCAGCGAAGAGTTCCAGGCCGCCGGGGACTACCGCAACTCCATCCCCGCAAAAAAAAGCGGTGTCATTGCCCGCTCTTACGAGATATTTATCAATATTGACGACCGGACCGGGGCGATCGCCACAGTCGCCACGATTCTCTCCGTCAACGGGATCAGCATAAAAAACATCGGCATCATCCACAACCGGGAATTTGCAGACGGTGTGCTCCGCCTGGAATTGTACCGTGAGGAGGACGCAGCAGCAGCCGAAACATTGCTGCGCCACAACCGGTATGATATCGTGGAGCGTGATTAATGGTCTTTTATACCCCGTGAAAGTACGTGATCGCCTGCCTGTGGTTTGTGATCACGGCTTTTTTATACTGTCCCCCATTTTCCCCGTCCAGCGTATAGGGGATCTCCTCATCCGCTGTGACTGTAATCTGCTGTCCTCTCAGAATATGGATCTGGTTGTTTTCTTCCCCCGTCAGCAAAAAACTCAAAACAAGATTTAATTCAATGGGATTCTGGGGATTTCTCACAAAAACGCCCTCAAAATAGCCATCATCCAGACTGACCCTTTTCTTTCGGAACAATTTCATACCCCCAACAGACCTGGCATTTGTCACCATCCCGAATACGCAGTCCTCCTCCCATATCTCCCCGTCTACATCCAGTGTTATGCGGACGCTTTTGATCGAATTCAGCTTTCCCATCCCCTCCAGGATATACGCCTGCTTTCCCAGAAGATTTTTTGTCGCCTGCGGTGTCTCATAGGCAACGGAAGTAAAGGCCCCAAAAGCTGCGACATACGTGAAATAGTGGCCGTTTAATTCGCCGATATCATAAGCGTGGCTCCGGTTCCCGGCCGCCACCTCTGCCGCTTTTACAATCCGTTTAGGCAGTTTAATACCCGTGGCAAAGTCATTTACGGTTCCCGTGGGGATATAACCGCATTTCGGGCGCTCTTCCCTCTTCATCTCCATCAGTCCGTGGGTCACTTCATGCAGAGTGCCATCTCCCCCGGAACAGATGATCCGGTCATACCCCCTGCCCTCTGCCCTCACGATCTCTGTGGCATCCCGGGCCTGTAGTGTGGGGTACACGGTCACCTGAAAATCCGCCCTCCGGAAAATCTCCATAACATCCGACAGCTTGTTTTTCATGGCAGCCTTTCCCGCATTGGGGTTGTAAATAAATAAAACCTTTTCCATACACTCATCCCCTATCATTAAATTAAACATATGCTACCACAAGTACGCATAAAATTTCAACCATTTTCTTTTGCCAGACGCACAATTTAGTTGAAGTTCTTTTTTTTTAATGTTAAAATACCTCTCAGAATGTCCGGGCAGAGTCGTCCGCGGACTAATATGCCATGTTACGGAAAGGATTGAGACGAGTGAAGACGAGTGACTTTTATTATGACCTTCCCAGAGAACTGATCGCCCAGGACCCGCTGACAGACAGGAGCGGTTCCCGCCTGATGGTATTACACCGGGAATCCGGTGTGGTTGAACACCGTAAATTTACGGATATCGCAGAATTTTTGCAACCGGGGGACTGCCTTGTGAGAAACAACACAAAAGTAATCCCTGCCAGACTGTTCGGCGTCCGGGAAGATACCGGATCCACTGTTGAACTTCTGCTTTTAAAGCGGCGTGAAAAAGATGTGTGGGAAACTTTAGTAAAACCGGGAAAGAAAGCACGGGCCGGCGCCCGGCTTGTTTTCGGGGAGGGCCATCTCCACGGCGAGATCACCGACATGACAGAGGAGGGAAACCGGCTGATCCGGTTTTACTATGAGGGGATTTTTGAGGAAATACTGGACGAGCTCGGCCAGATGCCACTCCCACCCTACATCACTCACAAACTACAGGACAAAAACCGCTATCAGACAGTATATGCCCGCTATGAGGGATCCGCGGCCGCTCCCACCGCCGGACTGCATTTTACGGAAGATCTTTTTTGCGAATTGAAAGAAAAGGGAGTCCAGGTGGCAGATGTAACGCTCCATGTGGGCCTCGGAACATTCCGTCCGGTCAAAGTAGATAATGTGGCAGACCACCATATGCACTCGGAATATTACCGCATTGAGCCGGATGAGGCCGGAAAAATCAACCGGGCAAGGGCAGATGGCGGACGGATCGTATGCGTCGGCACCACAAGCTGCCGGACGATTGAATCCGCGGCGGATCCGGATGGAAATCTGTCAGCCGGGGAAGGGGATACCGACATTTTCATCTATCCCGGCTACTCGTTTAAACTTACGGACATGCTGATTACTAATTTTCATCTTCCCGAATCCACACTTCTCATGCTCGTATCCGCACTGGCGGGAAAAGAACAAGTGATGAATGCATATGCAGAGGCTGTGAGAGAGCGGTACCGCTTTTTTTCATTCGGAGATGCGATGCTGATATGTTAGGTCTGGACCCGTTCTTTTTCAATTAAGTTCCTCATTTCACATAACAATTGTACTGGTATTTTTCACACAAACATAGTAAAATAGAAGTAAGCAATTTTGAGCGGACATTATAAAGCAGCGGCGGTGTAATCCGCCCTGCGGAAATGGGGAAAATTATGGCAATCACAACTTACGCAACCATTGACATTGGTTCCAATGAACTGGCCATGAAAATTTACGAAGTCTCCCGGCAGCACGGGATCAACGAGATCACCCATGTGCGGCACCGGCTGTCACTGGGGGCGGAGACTTACCGCAAGGGGTTTATTTCTTACCAGACAGTCAATGAAATCTGTAACACATTAAACGACTTCAAGCGGATCATGGCTGAATTTAACACTACCGGCTGGCAGGCTTACGCCACCAGCGAACTGCGCGAGGCGAGAAATTCCCTGGTAGTCATCGACCAGATCAAAGTCCAGACAGGATTCAAGGCCAAGATCATCAGCAACAGCGAGACGCGCTTTCTCTGTTATAAGGCTCTCGCCCTCAAAGAAGAGCATTTTGACCAGATGATCCAGGAGGGGGCGCTGATCGTCGATATCGATGCCGGCAGCGTCCAGTTGTCTGTCTTTGACCAGGGAAATCTTCACATGACACAGAATCTCCGGCTCGGCTCCACACGCATCCGGGAGCTCTTGCAGGTGATGGAGGAAGAGACTTACGACTTCACGGCACTCATTAACGAGTACATCCAGAAAGACCTGGATCTCTTTAAAACATTATATCTCGAATCCATTAAGATCCATCACATCATCACCATCGGGGAAATGATACCGGATATCTATTATTACTGGAAAAACCACAAGCCGGACTTCGACGGCCATCTCCCCCAGAAATTCCTTTCCAGGAAAAAATTCCCGAAGGAATTTCCGGCCGAAAAGGCAAAACTCATCCTTCCGACATTCCTTTTGTGCCGCAAGATCTGCCAGCTGACGAACTGCGGCGATCTGTTTATGTCCAATGTGGATCTCTGTGACGGCATGGCGGCAGAATACGCTGAAAAGAAAATAAGGCTTATATTAAAACATGATTTTATTGGCGATATCATATCTACTTCAAAAGTTATCGCCCGCAAATATAAAGTAGACATGAACCATGTGGAAAATGTGGAGACCCTGGCGCTCCAGATCTTTGACCGGATCCGCAAACTCCACGGACTTGGGAAGAGAGAGCGGCTTTTTCTCCAGATCGGTGTCATCCTGCACAGCTGCGGCGCATACATCAATGAGATAGAGTCCAGGGAATGCTCCTACCACATCATTATGTCCACCGAGATCATCGGCCTCTCCCACAGGGAGCGCACGATGATCGCCAACATGATCCGGTACAATGAGGATTCCTTTCCCGCCTACGCGGAACTGGAAGACAAATTCACCCAGGAAGATTATATTACGATAGTAAAATTAAATGCTATTTTAAAGACAGCAAATGTGCTGGATAAGAGCAACCGGCAGAAGATCAAAACAGTGGGAGTGACATTGGATAACGGCGTACTCACGATCACAGCGGATACGATGGCCGACATCACGCTGGAAAAAGGCCTGTTCCACGACAAAGCAGACGTCTTTGAAGAAGTATTCGGCATCCGGCCGCTGCTGAAGCAGAAAAAGAGCGGGAAAGTAACTACTTAAAGGAGGATTGAATTATATGAAAAAATATAAAAACCGAGAATTGAGCTGGCTGGACTTCAATTACCGCTGTCTGTCCGAGGCCAGGGATAAAAACATTCCGCTGATGGAGCGGTTAAAGTTTCTCAGCATCACGGCCTCGAATCTGGATGAATTTTTTATGATCCGCGTTGCCTCGCTGAAAGATCAGGTCAATGCCGGTTACACCAAACAGGATATCTCCGGCATGACATCATCCGAACAGATTTCTGCCATTCTGGATGTGACCCATGAATTTATGTCCACCCAGTATTCCACTTACAACCGCTCTTTTCTCCCCTCGCTGAAAAAAGAGGGTTTAAAGATTGTGACGGAATATGAAAAACTGACCCCGGAACAGGCGGATTATGTAGACACTTATTTCATGCAGGAGGTATTTCCCGTCCTGACACCAATGGCGGTTGATTCCTCACGCCCTTTCCCCCTGATCCGCAACAAAACACTGAACCTGGGCGCACTTCTCATGGACAAAAAGAAAAAAAATACGATTGATTTTGCCACTGTCCAGGTTCCCTCTGTCCTGCCCCGGGTCGTAATGATCCCGGCGGATGACGACAACTGCACAACCATTATCCTCCTTGAGCAGATCATTGAGAAAAACATCCAGAAACTCTTTATGAATTATAAAGTGCTCTGTGCCACTCCTTTTCGCGTTATGCGGAACGCTGACCTCACCATTGATGAGGATGAGGCCGCCGATCTTCTGATCGAGATCGAAAGGCAGCTGAAAAAACGGCAGTGGGGCCAGGCAATCCGGCTGGAAGTCGAGGATGATATCGACAAGCGCCTGTTAAAAATCCTCAAAAAAGAGCTGGATATCAGTGAGGAATCTATTTTCCGGATCAATGGCCCGCTGGATCTGACTTTTTTGATGAAAGTGTACGGCATGGACGGATTTGACCATCTCAAAGACGCGCCTCATCCGCCCCAGCACCCGAAAATGCTGGATTCCGGCCGGGGACTTTTTGAGCAGATCCGCGAGAAAGATATCCTTCTGTTCCACCCCTACGAATCCTTTGACCCGGTTGTCCATTTCGTCCGCTCGGCTGCAAAAGATCCCAACGTGCTGGCGATCAAACAGACGCTCTACCGGGTCAGCAGCCATTCGCCGATCATCTCCTCTCTGGCTGAGGCCGCAGAAAATGGCAAACAGGTCTCTGTCCTGGTGGAATTGAAAGCTCGCTTTGATGAGGAGAATAACATTGTCTGGGCCCGGAAACTGGAAAAAGCTGGCTGCCACGTTATTTACGGCCTGCTCGGCCTGAAAACCCACAGCAAGATCACCCTGGTAGTCCGCCGGGAGGAGGATGGCATACGCCGGTATGTACATCTGGGAACTGGCAATTATAACGACTCCACCGCCCGTCTCTACACAGATATGGGGATGTTTACCTGCCGGAATCCCTATGGCGAGGACGCCACAGCAGTGTTTAATATGCTGTCCGGCTACTCGGAACCCCTTGTCTGGAACAAACTGACCCTTGCTCCCACAAGGCTCCGGGATAAATTCTTAAGCCTGATCCGCAGGGAACAGGAACATGCGGCCAGCGGGCGGCCGGCAAAGATCATCGCCAAGATGAATTCCCTCTGTGATCCCGGCATCATGGATGCTCTCTACGAGGCGTCGGCGAGCGGCGTGGAGATCCAGCTGATCGTCCGGGGGATCTGCTGTCTCCGGGCGGGTGTGCCCGGACTGAGTGAAAATATACATGTGCGCTCAATCGTCGGAACTTTTCTTGAACACGCAAGAATCTTTTACTTTGAAAATAACGGCGAGCCCGAATTTTATATGGGCAGTGCGGACTGGATGCCCCGCAACCTGGATAAGCGGGTGGAAATACTGTTTCCCGTTGAGGCAGAGGATTTAAAAGATGAAATCCGCCACATTCTCGACATCCAGCTCGCCGACACAAAAAAAGCCCACATCCTCATGCCGGACGGCACATATGAGAAAGTGGACCAGAGAGGCAAAAAACCTCTCAACTCACAGATGTATTTCTGTGAATATTTTAAAAAATAGCGCTCTTTGCAAGCTCATCCGCCAGATCATTCCACGTATCGCCGGAATGTCCTTTCACCTTTTGAAACGATATGGCCAGTGTGCCTTTGAGGGAATCAAAATACTCTTTGTATGCTCTGGTTCCCTCTTTATTTGTCTTCCACTGTCCGAGACACCAGCTGGCGATCCCCTGATAATCATGGTAGATTGTAAGTTTCTTCGCCCCCCGGCTGACCGCCTCCTGCATAGCGATCCTGGCGCCGAGGATCTCCCCCGCCACATTTCTCATAGAGGCCAGCTCCGAATCTTCCCCTTTCCGGCAGATGTGGTCTTCACTGCCCCCATAAAAAAAGACAACTCCGCAGCTGTATTCCTCTGTCGCCACATTGTAACTGCCGTCCACATAGGCGACAGCTTCCCCGGCCTCCAGGCGGGGAGCCCCCGCCTCGTCCACCTGCCCGCCTCCTGGGTGGGAAGCCACCGCTCCTGTCTCTCTCCCTGCCTCCGCTGGTTCTCCCGTCAGAAATGCCTCCGCCTCCCCGATCGTCGGAAAGCTTTTATAGACCGCATAGGGGACACCTTCGACCTGGCTTTTGCAGTCCTCCCACGTCAGATAGATGCCTTTCGTTTTTCCTCTCTTTACCGCATAATATTTTTTCTTCGCCATTTCAGCCTCCCTGTCTTCTGTCACCACTTTTTGTCAACTGTCATATAATATAAGAAATCAACCGAAAAAGAGATTTCATTTATGGCAATTCGAATTTTTATCGACCAGGGGCACAATCCCTACGGTTTCAATGCCGGAGCCGAGGGATTCGGGCTCCGGGAACAAGATATCACCTACTTAGTGGGAGCCTACCTCTCCGACATTCTCAACACTGACCCCCGGTTTGATGCCGTAACCTCCCGGAAAAATCCGGAAGAGATCCTGGGATACAGCAATTCCTCAAGTCTCCAGCAGCGGGTAGATATGGCGGCCGCCTGGGGCGCCGATTACTTTCTGAGCCTCCACGTAAATGCCAATGTCAATCCTGCCATCAACGGGACAGAAGCCTATGTGTACCGCACGGACTCGGAAGCCTACTACATGGGCCAGGACATTGTGAACGAGATCGTGCGGCGGCTCGGGACAAAAAATAATGGGGTCTTTGTCCGCCCCTCCTTATATGTACTGCGGCGGACCAGTATGCCCGCCGTCCTGATCGAACTCGCCTATATCAGCAATTATGAAGATGCCATGCTCCTCTCAACCGAGCAGTATCCTTTCGCCTATGCCATTTATGTGGGACTTCTGAACTATTTCGGACTTCCGCAGCTATAAGCGCTCTAAACGACCTTGGCGCCGCTGATCGCAAAATACAGCAGAATGATAATTCCCAGCGCAATCCGGTAATAGCCAAATACTTTGAAATCGTGTTTGCGTATGTATCCCATGAGAAATTTAATGGCAAACAGAGATACTATAAAGGCCACAAGCATGCCGACCAAAAGGGTTACCTCGCCCATAACCCCGTAGTTAAATCCTCCTTTTACGATCTTCAGCAGGCTGGCGCCAAACATGACCGGAATTGCCAGGTAAAACGTAAACTCTGCAGCGGCCCCCCGGCCCACACCGATCAGCAGTGCGCCGATGATCGTCGCGCCGGAACGGGATGTGCCGGGGACGATGGCTGCCAGCAGCTGGAAGACACCGATAATGACCGCCGTGCTGTACCGGATATCCGCAGTCTTTGTGATCACCGGGCGTTTCCCCTTGTTCCAGTTCTCAACAATGATAAAGAGGATACCGTAGATCAGGAGCGCCCCTGCCACTACAACCGCATTATAAAACATTTCATCAATGATATCATCAAACAAAAGTCCCACGACAGCGGCTGGCACACAGGCCACGATGATCTTAAACCACAACTGCATGATATCCATCTTCACAAAAGGCATATCGTTTTTCTTATATTTAAAATTAAAGGGCCAGATCTTACTCCAGAACACAAAAACAACGGCCAGGATCGCCCCCAGTTGCACTACGACAAGAAACATCTCCTGAAAATTTTCATCGGAAAAATTTAAAAACTGGTTTACCAGTATCATATGCCCGGTACTGCTGACCGGCAGCCACTCCGTGATACCTTCCACAATTCCAAGAATTACAGCGACCAATACATCAAAAACACCCATCTCATTTCCTCCAGACTATCTATTCTACCATGCTATCTTACCACAAACAGGAGTTCAAAACAATCCTTAGTTCAAAATTTCATCGCTGTACTGGATTCCAGACTGCCAGGTATAGCGCACAATACAATCCTGTGCGCATTTTAATTATTCCTAATGACCTAAAATATCAAAATCAGCAGAATAACCGCCATCATATATTATTAAGACATAATAATCATCAAAATCAACTTCATTTTTTATAGTCTCAAACACTATATCCTCATGCTCTACATACTTTGTTTCCAAGCGATTACTCCACAATTTTATCACTTCTGTCTCCACACTTTTGTGATTTTTTGCTGGAGAAAATTCTTGATTACTTAAATAATTACAAAGTTCCTTTTGTGAACGCTCCGTCTTAACTAAAATACAGGCAAAAAAATCCATTCCATTCCCATTTCCATTCAGCTTACCTCTAACCTTATATCTCTCAATGACACAAATATCTTTTGGCAAATCCATCTTAAACAGTTGAGAAGAAAACTTTGATAAAACAAAATTATTGTAATTAAATATCAATAAAAACAATCCTATTATAAAACATATAATAACCACTTGAAAAATCCAAATCATACTATTTATATTCTTTATGATCTTCAACCAAAAACCTCCTGCTTTCGCTTCTGCAGCACTACATAATGACACTGCAGAAACAAAAAAAATAGAAAACACCACTGGACCAACAGCGACGGCCTCCGCCTTTTAACGGACAACCGTAACCCTTAAATTCACTTTTTTATAGAATCTGTAGTAAACTTTTACTATCCATTTGGACCGCCTCCTATTCTTTGAGATTGATTCGCAACACCTTTCTCATTGTATCATAGGAAGCTTTCTATAGATATCCTCTATGCTACTGCTTACTGTATTCACCCCAGCATAGCTGGGGGTTTAGGGTTTTTAATCAAATTCAATTTTCTGTCTTTTCTCCGTACACCGACTTACTGATGCGTAGTCCTTCCACGTCATCCTGCTCAAACACTTCGCCATAAACATTATAAGAATAAGTGTTTTACTCTTTTAGAAAATGTACCGAAAGATACAAATCACCTAACGGTTTCCTATTGTAAAAAATCACATCATCAACCATAAAAGCCATTGTCTCAAAATCTTCCGGCACAGATGTCGTTGTTGACTTACCACTTCTTATATCATAAATCTGTACTTGCCTATTGGGATGGAAATCATATTCAGCTATTATTCTATCGCCGCTTACCTGAGCTACCCGAAAATCACTCTTGGAACCCTGAAAAGTAAAAATTTCCTCATCATCACCTTTTTCATTGTACTTATAAAGAGAAGGTACACACCCTTTTTTATAATAGGTGTAATAAATCTGATTATCGACTACCATAATTTGATCATAGTATTGTTTTTGTTCCTGCCCTGTTCTTTTCTTCCCCCTTACAACGGTTTCTTTCCCCGTCCCGAGATTTATTTTACAGAGATATTGGTCATAGACATCCACACAATACAGCGCTGAACCATAAAAACATGCAGAATCTACCTCTTTGGCCATCTCTACAAATTCACCATTTTTCAAATCCAATTTTACAATGCTGTAATAATCTGTAAACAGATAAAGATTTCCCTTATAATACTTCATTCCCTGAATCATTCCTTCGTCCTTTTGGGAACAATTTTCAATAAGCGAAGCAAATCTCTCTTTTGTATCATCTGCAATTTTTTTCACATAGCTTCCATCAACAGAACATCGGTAAATTGTCCCCTCATATTCAATAAACAATTTATTGCCAGACAGACAGAGCTGTGCCCCTGTGCCCTCTTTTACATCCTGCAGCTCGAAAATACACTGGCTCTCACCGTTCGACTTTTCAATCCTAATAATTTTATTTCCTTCTTCCGGATAAAATACATACCTGTCATTTTGAACAACTGTGCTTTCCGCAAACCTCGGACAAAAGCCAATATCAGCAACCTTGACCTTTTTCCAGTTTATAAGTGCAGACAGTTTATTATCATCTGTAGCTGTTGTATCCGTGTCCATCACAGCATTACCTGTTATTGCACTGCTTGTCATATAGTATGTAGGGTTATCCGTAATACTTTCGGATATTGTATTTTCCCTCTGCGCATTATCATCAAATGTCCTGCTCTCTTTTACAGATGTACATCCCATCAGTAAAACCCCAAACAATAATACTATTTTTTTCCAACCATTTAGCATTTTCCCTTGCCCCTTTCAAATATTATCGTTTAAACATTCTCCTGTCGAATAATAATGCTGTTCTCCAATAGTTTTGATTTGTTCTCTAAACTTGTCGACCTTTTTATATTTCCAGCCATATTTTTTGTTTTTCTCTTTTGGTTTTGGTGAGGATGATTGAAAAAGAATAATTCTCCATGCCCCTTCAGGTGCATCATTACCAATCATATGCTCTTTCTTTACTTGCTTTTTCGACTCCGGCGGATCTATTCCCGCCATTATCCATGCTGCATAAATTGATACCTCGTCCACAGTCGTTTTGTCAGGTCCGACCTCTGCAACAACGCAATACAAATAACTTCCATCCACCTGATTTACAATCACTCCTGAAGAAAATTTGTATGAACTTTTACTAGGTGGAACCACAATATATGGAATCTTATCTGCAGCAACTTTTTTTCCAAAACAAGAAGTTTTATTTTTTTTGCCATGGTTTTTATCTCCATAAAAATGTTTGTCTTTCATTATTTTTGAAACCTTTCCATCTGTACAGACATTCAATTCATTTATTGAATACTGTTTGACCAATCCCCCAGTTTGGTAATCAATATCTTCTCTGTAGAGTCTTCCACATGCACGTGTCATATTCCATCGGCTATTACCTGTACTCACCGCAGAATAGTATGTCTTTAATTCCAAACTCGCTCCATCATGCCCACCCGGATCCCAAGCATTCATCCCATCATTCTCACAGTATGTATACAGATGCAGGCTCTCCGGCTCGTCACTCTCCCCGGTATAACTATCCTTCGTCAGAAATCTTCCCACTGCCGGTTGATAGTACCTTGCTCTGAGATAAACTTCCTCCGTCTCTTTATCGTAGTATTCCCCACAGTAGCGGAATGGATTCTCATCCTTCTTTTCTGATTTTACTTCATTTCCAAAGGAATCATATTCATAAGTTTTCGTTACCTTACCGCTGTCATCCGTCATCTGTACCACATTTCCATGAGAGTCCGTCACATAATAAAGCGTTTCAGAATTTTCTCCTTCATCGGCAAACACAAGATCATTTCCTCTTATGTAACGCTTCTGTACTTTGCCACCCTCGGAAAGTTCCATTACCAGTTGGTCTCCGTCCCAGACATATACAGTTGTCTCGCCGTTCACTGTCTTACTGGTGCGCAGTCCTTCTGCATCATAAGTAAAGCTTACCTTATAATTCTTCGTAAGCGTCTTTACTAACTGGTTCTTTGCATTGTAGTGATTTACCACATTCTCATTGAGCCGATTATCTCCCAGCGTCACATCGATATCAATGAATGGTTTATCTTTCTTCTCACTCGGTATCTCATAGCGATTGACCATAGCAAGTTCATTTCCGTTTTTATCATACTTATACAGAATGACAGAATCTTCTTCTGTTTCTGTATTCAATGTATCGGTGCGGATTAGTTCATCATTTCTGTTATACCTATAAGCCGTCACCTTGTTGCCAACCGTCATCTGCTTTCTGTTATTATGGCTGTCGTAGGTATAAGTGATGTCCTCGCTTCCGGTCTTTGTCTCTTTCTCAATCCGTCCCATGAGATCATAAGCATAGGTCGCTATCTTTTCTTCGGTCTTACCGTCTTTATTCTCTACTTTGGAAACTTCCTTTGACTTCTGACCATTTGTTAAGTATTCAGATGTATACTCAGAAATCACGCCGGAACTGGTGCTGTTCTTCAGTGAAGTCAGCCGATTCTGGTAATCATACGCATAACTGGTTGTCATGCCGTTGCCTACTACCGTTCTCTCTGATAAATTGCCGTCGGTATCATAAGCGTACCCCACGACTTCTTCTCCGTTTTCATCGGTCACCGAAGTCAATTTTGACTCACCGTCATAAGTATACTGTAAAGACAACTCGGTATTTCCATCCACTTTGACCGCAAAGGAAGACTTATTCCCGGCACTGTCATATGTATAGTTCTTGACCACATCTTTATTCTTTGTCAGCTTTGTTGTCTCTTTTATCACCTGTCCGGAAATATCGTCATACTCGAATATTGTATCATCCTGTTCTTTGATATTTCCATAAGAATCATACGCGTAAGTATGCGTTGTCTCTTTTTTTGTCTTCTTCTCTTTCTCAACGGCCTCCACTAAGCGGTTCTGATAATCATACGAATTCTTAAAGGTATTACCATTCTTATCTACCGTCTTCGTTAGGTTGCTATTGATATCATAAGTATAATTTTCTGTCCTGCCTTCCGGGTCAGTGTAGGAAATCAGCTGATCCTTTCCATCATACTCATACTTTGTCTCACTGATGTTATCCGACTTCTTTTTACCGCTTACCTTGACTTGATAGGTTTTGTTTCCGTAAGTAAAGGTATCCGTTTCTTCGGAACTTTTGTCGTCCGTCTCTTCCACCTCTATCGTCAGCGGCTCTGTCATGCCAGTGAACTGACGCACTTTATTCCCTTCTGAATCATAGACGTACTGAACGTACTGTGCTTTATCCTCCAGACAGTTTTTTACCATGACAAGATTTCCCAGCTCATCATAAGTATACTCCGTTTGATCCGTTCTGTCACTATTAATCTGTTCTTCTTTTTTCGTCACATTTCCTGACTTGTCATACTCCGATGTCGTGGTCTGGTACTGAATACTGCCGTCCTTCTTTTCCTGCGGAATTTCGGACTGAATCAACTGTCCGAGAATGTCATAGGTATATTTCGTAGCAGCATCCTCTTTGACACCTCTCGGTGTGTATTCTTTTACCACCTGCCCCTGCTCATCATAGTCGATCTTTACTACTTTTGACTGCCACTGACTCTCTCCCTCTTTTCTGCTCTTTGTCTCGGTCTGGCAGACATTTCCGTTATCATCATAGGTCGAGAGTGTCTCTGTCTCATAGCCAGTCAGCCACTCATTGTTTTTATAATTCTTTGTTATGGAATTCTCTTTTACCGTCCTGCCAAAGTCATCGGACTCATATGTTGTCACAGTCTGTGACTTGTTTTTTCCTCGGGTGATTGTGCTGGTCTGGGAGAGAGTATTTCCCTCCGCATCACTGATGGACTCTGTAACGGTCTCACTGAGTACGGAGTCATCAAACTGATTATAGTAATTATCCGCATCTGCCTCCGACTGATACGCAGATGGATTCAGTTCCTTGCTGTACGTAATGGTCGTGGTGATAGCATCGTCATTGTCATCGTCCTCTTCCACGGTGCCCGTTACCTCAGACTCACTTTTCGTAAAACTCCATGAGGTGCAGTGCCCGGCATCCAACTCTCCGTTGCTAAAGTCTGCACTTCCAACCTCATTTCCGAGGTCATCATAAAAATGCTTACTACCCCTCTCCCCGGCCTGAGATATAGAAATTTGCCACCTTTTCCCCGTTCTCATTGGTGATGAACCGCTTTTCATCCGGCACAAAAGAATAGGTTCTCTCTTCGATCAGGCGTGAAACCTCTTCTCTATCCGTATCGTCGTCCTCGCCATCCTCTCCACTGCCACTTTCGTCGTTGTCCTCATCGCCGCTACCATACTCATACACTCTCTCGGTCCACGTGCCGGCTGCCTCGTCCTTGCTGATAATGGTATTTCCAAAGCTGTCCCGGATATCGATGCTGACACGCCCGTAGTTGTCAACCGTCATGGTCTTTAATCCGTCCGTAGAAACATATTCGTTATTTTTCGATTCATACACCGTACCGGCCGCCTCCACGCTCTCAGATTCTTTTCCTGTTTCCAAATCATACGTGGTCTTTGACACAAGGCCGTTCTCGTCCACATATGTCAGTTCATTGCCAAAAGAATCGTAGGTCACTTCCTCCTCGGTATAGGTTTTGTTGTCCTGCGGGCGTTTTGCAGAAGTAACCGTCACCGTCTTCTTGGTCTGCTGTCCGAGACTGTTGAAGGTATAATCGTTCTGAATCACTTCTTTTGTCCCGTCTGTACTGTAAGATGGGTAGACTTTTCCCTGTATTTCATTGCCATGTTCATCATAGGAAAAATCCGTTCTGGTTATCGTCTTATATGCACCGTTATTCACACTTCTCTGCTGGGACACACTGGCATAATCCACACCATTTTCGGTAATGCTTCCTGTCATCTTGTTTTTTGTATTTGCGGATGTGTAGGATTCCTGTGTCAGCAGGGTACACAAAGAATAGGCGGTATCCTCTGCCGGATATCCCTTATCCGTACCATAGTACGTATTGGTCGTGGTAAACAAATGCTTTTTACTGCTGTTCTTTTTCAGATAGGCCTTCGAACCGATGGATGTCAGCACATTCCGGTAGTTGTCATAGGTATAGCCATGCTTTGTGGCAACCCAGCCGCTCCCCCTTTTTCCGTAAGATTTAGTCGTCTCTAAGGTCAAAAGACTGCCTGTATAACTGTTTACAGTCTCTTCCTTTTCCTTTCCATAATTGACTTCCGCTTTCAGCAGTTTATTCTGATCGTAGATATACAAACTCACACTCTTCTTAGTATCTTTTTTCAGTTTCAGTGTGTCCGTATTAATCTTGGATTTCTTATACTTATAGTCGTAATATTTCCCATTTGTCTTATATTTGTTCGGATTAAAGGAACTTACCACAGCCACCGTCTGCAGTCCGCTCGTTCCATATGGGGAAATCTCATAGATGACACCATCCCCGCCTTCCTTTGTTTTCTCATACTCCCGGAAATCCGCATAGGAAAGAAATTTCGTCCCGAGCTTCTGGAAATAATCGTACTTTACACCGTTTGATTTCTTTCCGGTGGACGGATCTTTTTCATACTCTCTTGTCACATAGAACTGCTCTGTGACGGCATCTCTGATATCATCATCACCACTGGTATCCTGTCCACGCATGGAGCAGGCACGGTACTCATAATGCGTCTCGCCGCCGTCTGCTGCCACTTTGGTCAAAAGATAACTTTGGTTAGTTGACACGCGCTGTGATGATATCCCGGCACCGCAGGCGTTGACTAGGTGCTCTGCCGTTTTATAGGTATAACTTTCCCTACTGCCGTCTACCTTCGCGCTGGTTAGGGTATAACCGTTTAGGCTGTCACCGTACAATGGCATGTAATTCCTTTCTTCTGTCTCATAAGTAATCGTCTTTTCAGAGACACCGCCTTCTGCCTTCTGTCCCTGTACCGTCACAGAAGAAAGCACCTTTTCCTCACCGCTCCCGCTGTAATGGAACACAATCTTCCTTCCGACAGAATCGGTAATGGTGTTAAAATATATATTGTCCATATAGGTAAAGGTAATCGTATTATCATGTGCGTCTTTCTGTAGCACAACAACACCGTCCGCATTGAAGTAGGTGCGAAAGCCTGTTTTGTCGCGGAGAAGATAGCGGACAGGAATGCCATCTACTGTCTTGTTCCAGTCCTGCAGTTTGATATCCTGATAGGAATAATCTTTCAGTCCGGTAATCCGGTAAGTACTTGAGCCAGTGTCCGCTGTTGTCTGAATCGCCATCGTGCCGACACTGCCGTAGTGGAGGTATGCCGGTCTCTCTGACCATCCCACGTTATCTTTTAACGTCACGGTCTCAATCCACGGGAAATCATACCGCCATCCGCTTGCCACACCGTACACATCATAGCCCCGGTTG
>CANRMO010000025.1 GCA_947631755.1 uncultured Lachnospiraceae bacterium
ACTACGATCCGTATGTAGGGATTTTTAAATTTCGTCTTAAAGAACTTCCCCGCTGTGTGCAGTGCGATGCAAAACAGGGCACTCAGCCCGGCACAGCACAGCGCAAGAAAAATTATTTTCAGACTGGGCACCAGATAAAACCCCGGTACATCCAGCACATGATATGTCTCTGGCCCGACCCCCATGCGGACAGCTACCTGCGACGCCACCAATGAAGAAAATGCACAGGGAACCAGGGCTGTGTAAAACATCGCCCCCACATTTGCCATTTCAATGGCAAAGACAGCCGCTGCGACCGGCGTCCCGAAAATAGCGGAAAACGCGGCGCTCATGCCGCACATAACGAGAACCCGGCAATCCTTTTCACTCAGGCGGAAAATCCGTCCCAGCGTATTGCCAAGGCTCCCCCCTAGCTGCAGGGCCGCCCCCTCACGTCCGGCAGAGGCGCCGAAGAAATGTGTCACAAGTGTGGAGAAGATGATCAGCGGCGCCATCCTGGCTGGCACATCGGTCTCCCCGTGGATTGCGGCGATCACATGGTTTGTTCCCCGGTCATTTCTATAATTACAGATACCGTACACAAATACGATCAGCAGGCCCGCGAGTGGCAGCAGCAAGATCAGCCACGTGTGGGATGTCCGGAAATCTGTGGCGCACCGGAGTAAGTACGCAAAGGCCGCACCGATCCCGCCGATCACAACTCCCGCCACCGCCGAGATGATCCCCCAGCGGAGAAATGTCCGGAAATTCCGCAATATACGGATCAAATCCAACTTCACTATTTTCATCTGTCGCATATTAAAACGCCCCTTTTATTCCTGCATAGACATGCATCAATTTTCCATGTACAAGTATAACATGAACTGCCATAATATGCCATACAAAAATCCCTCTCATTCCACGCTTTATACCTCTATTTCAGAAACTGCGCGCAAATAAACCCGCCAGTCCGCTATTTCTCTATTACCGTCAGCCTGCACTCTTTCCTTGTGCCGTCTACCTGGCAGGAAATAACAGTCAACCCTTTTTTGATCGCTGTAACCATCCCGCTGTCGTCAATAGAAGCGACGCTGGCTCTCCTCGACTTCCACTCCGGCGTGCGCCTGGATGAGACTCTGGCCCGCATCTGAAATGTCTCACCCGGCACCATCGTCAGAGACATCCGATTTAGCTCAACTTTCGGCTTTTTCACCTTCACTTTGCAAGTCTTTTTTGTCCCGTCCGCCCTGGCAGTGATGACAGCTGTTCCCACTTTTTGTGCGTAGATCCATCCGTCATCTTCCACTCTCACCACGCTGGACTTAGAAGATTTCCATGTGACTTCCGAGTTATTTGATGTTGTTGCTTTCAACTGAAAGCGCATCTCATTTTCCATCGTCACAGTGTCCCGGTTCAATCTGATCTCTGTTTTGCGCACAGTGACCCGGCAGCTCGCCTCACCGCCGCTCACCCTGGCTGTAATAAGGCAGGATCCTGCCTTTTTTGCAGTGACAAGGCCATATGTATTCACGGACGCAACGGAAGATTTGCTGCTCCTCCACTTAACCGTCCTGCCATTGCTGGCAATGCCGATCAGCCTCGTCGTATCCCCGATCTTTAAAGCCGCACGGTATTTTGATAAAATAACAACGGAAAATGCAGATGCCCGGCTCGCAGGCGTGTAAATGTATATCCCCAAGGCACTCAGTGCTGTCACAATTGCCAGTATGGCGGCAACTGTCCTATATACTGTATGATTTTGTCTGAATAAAAGAAATTTCATGAAGATCCCCTCCTCTATTTTCTGAGGAATGAGAGGGTGATTTATAATATAACACATGCAAAATAAAATTTCAAGAGAAAAATTAATCCTAATGCAATTTCAAAGGGCAACACGAAAAGCGCGGCCAAAACCGCGCTTTTCACTAAAACATATGTTTTCTCTTCACTCCGCCGCTGCGGCCTCAATAGTAACATCCCCCGATTCCGGGAGCTCAATACTGAGTTCCTTCTCGCTGATCTCTTTTTTCAGATCGCGCTTTTTACCATCGTCGGGTTCCTCCTCTTCTTCCCAGAGAGAGTCGTATTCTTCCTCTTCCATCTCGTGCAGCATAGCCGCATTTTTCGCCGCCTGATACATCTCCGAACTAAATTCCATAAGTTTTTTCTCATCGTAAGGGGGCACTTTTCCACCCTTGGAAATCCTTCGCGCCACCTCGAGTATTTTCGCGAGCTCATCCCCGTACTCCTTAGCTGCCTCTGCCTGCTGTTTCGTATTCTCCATATTGGCCAGGTTCGCAGCGTAATCCATAATCTGCCCCATAGCGTTCCTGGCCTGCTCATACTGCTCTGTGACGCCCGACAGCTCAAGGATGACTCCCCGGGCCTCCTCCGTATCCCCCATACCACTCTGGATCAGAGTATCCCGTTTCTTGATCAGTTCTTTTTTCCTGTTCGAATATAGCTGTGACTGCACGTGATACTTGCTCCACGCATCGCCTATCTTCATAATAACCCTCATTTCTGCGCTGCTTTAGCGCGCAAAACACACACTGGCCTATATCGAAAAATCAAAACTCTGCCCAACCTGCTTTTCCTCTTCTGTCTGCACAAGATCGCTCCTGCCCATAAACATAAAGTCATTGATCTTTCTCATCAATTCCTCAATGGAGTTGGCTGTTATAGTAACTGTATCCTCCTCCGGCTCGGTGGCTCTTTCCCTCTCCGCCCGGGACTCCTCCCGGCTTTTCTCCAGCCGTTCCTCTCTCTCTTTCTTTTCTGCTTTTTTCGCAGCTGCTTTCTTGTCCGCCTTTTTCTGAGCCGCTTTCTTTTCTATGCGCTCCCTCTGGGCCGCGCTGGATTTATCAAGCACCGCAAAAAATGAAGCCATGCCGTTATCCTTCACCTGCATGCCAAACCCTTTAATGTTGGCATTGGTTCTGGAGAGGCTCTGCGCCATCTTTGACAGCCCGCCGGATGCATTGGCAATGATCCCCTCATATTTCTTTCTGTAGGACTCATCTTCTGCCATTTTCTCAATCTTCTCTTCGTCGATGAGAACTACCATCTTGCTGGCATTGGCGTACTTTCCGGCCTGCATCTGGGCAGCCGCTTTCTGATCCTCGCTGACAAGGATAAACTCCATGCCAGAATATTTGCGTTTCAACTCCTCATAATACTTCGCCGCTTTCTCGCTCAGCTGAGGATTCCCGATAGTCTTTCCGCTGACAGCAGTTTTCTTTTTCGTCTTGTCCACGTTATCGGCCGGCTGAGCCTGCGTCACCTGGGCAGCTTTCACTGCATCTGAAATAGCACTCATAATCTCTTCCTCCTTGATCAGACAATTCTGCCAAAATCCGTTTTGGCAAATATTAATGGCTTATATGTATATCGACACATATAAGCCATTTTTTAACAGCGCTGTCACTGCTCTTTTTTATTTTTCGATCCATCTCCCGGTATTCAGCACCTCTCTGTGATGCTGCGGGGCATCCTCTACCTCCAGATAAATCTGGTATCGGCCGGAGGGGAGATTGTCAAACAAAACCGCGAGGAAATATTCATTTTTTGCAAATATGTCCATCGTCTGGTACGTATCTCCGAACCGGACGGCATAATTCCCGTGCTTCGCGGCAAAATAGACCGCCACTATCGTGTGGTCCACACCCCGCACATGCAGGATATCCTCCTGCCTCACAAGCATGATGGCAGGATCTTCCACCCTTTTCCCTGGATCAAATGCCGGCGCATCCGCAATCTTCTCCGGCCGTCTCAGCTCTCCTACTACATAATCCCCGGAAACCTCAAGCGGCTTTACCAGTTCATCATAATCCGGGGCAAAATCATAGGCGCGGAAATATCCCGGCTTCACGCCAAATTCACTGACCATCTCCCCGGTCTCAAAATCGAACTCATACACACCGCCTGCATTGCCCTCAACCGGTTCTGCATAAGAACCGGCCATCGCGTACACACGTCCCTCTTCCTTGCAGTAGATGCCGTTGGCGCGGATCCTCGTCTTTGGAAACCCAAAACGCCGGAAGAGGCTGACCGTCCTCTCTTTCTCATTTACTGTGTAAATGCTGACATAGCTCAGCGGATCGTTGTCAAAAGGAGCCGCTTTTCTTCGCTTCGCCCAGTGATTGTCAAATACAATGATATGTTTCGTGTCTGGATTTCCGTCAAAATCCTCATCCAGCTCAAAGGCGGCGTGCTGCTGGTACACCCACGGCACATCTCCTACCGGTTTCAGAAGTTTGTCCGTCATTGTCGTCCCCGCCCAAAATTCTGGGTCTGACAGCATCCAGATGAGCTCTTTCGTCTCATAGTCCACCAGGCACACCGTGTGTATATTTCGGAGAGACAAAAGAATCGACTTATCTTTTTCATAATAGGCCGCCGAGTTTACATGAGCCCAGTCCATCATATTCTGGTAGTGCTCATCAAACAGCTCCTCCATCGTAATACTCCAGACAATTTCCCCAGTCTCGCGGTCAATCTCGATCACCATATCCTCTGTGTGCTCCAACATGGTATTGCTGGCAGCCAGAATATTTCCGCCAGTCTTCTCCTCCACCGTGTGGTGCACCCCGTCTTTTGTCAGATAACACTTGAACACGCGTCCCAGATAATCCATGTCATAGGACTGGACACACTGCGGATTAGAATAGGAAGGTGTGCTGATCTCTTTTTCCATATAGAAAAAATGTCCATTTTCCAGAGGAAATATGCCGTAACCCCGGACGATCCTGCGCAGAAAGTAACGTATTTTCCCCTCCCGGTCAAAGGCGCAGGTCTTGATCCCCAAACCGCCTGAGATCATAATATTTTTAAAGGCTGGATTCTCCGACACCTTCTTTACCTCGATCAGATCGCGGAGATCCTTTGGCAGTGGCTTTGTCTGAATCGGGATCGTGTGCTTCGCCGTCGCTTTCCCATTGTCATCCAAAAGCTCCAGGCGCACGACATTCTCCCTGTCCGGATACAGACCCAGGATCGGCACCCGGTGATACTTTGCGGCGGGAATCTCCGCCACATAATCCGTCTCCGGGATATCGCCTTTCACCGTCACGCGGACGCGGCACTCCTTTTCCGTCACAAAGAGAGCCAGTGCCGTCAACGGCGCCTCTCCAAAAGGATTGCGCACAACAAATATATTGGAAAACGTGTACTCGCCACTCCGCAGCAGATTTTCCAGGTATTTATCCCTTGTTATTGTTTTCAGGACATACATCTGCTCTGTACAGATATTGGAGCGGATGCCCTGAACACTCTTTCTCTGTAATTCAGATTCATATTTTTCAGCTCTCTTTGCGAGCCAGCCAACTCCACACAACCATACCGAACCGCCATCTCCCAGCCCAACTCTTTTCAATCGGCTTCCCAAACGGTTTTCCGAGACTTTCCTCATTTTGCGTTTTACTCTCCGCATCTGTCTCTTCCAAACCGATGAAATCTTATTGGCCATTTTAGGAACCTCCGTCAACTTAAATATTTTTCGATCTCCCGGTATACGATTTCGGCACACTCTGCCGGCGAATGACAAATGGTGTCCAATATAATTTCCGGATTTACCGGCTCCTCGTAGGAGGAGTCCTTCCCTGTGAAATTCCGGATATTTTTTTTGTAGAGTCCCTTTGGATCCCTCTCCATACAGGTCTCAAAATCTGTACTCACATAAACTTCTATAAAATTATCCTCTCCTGCCCTTTTCCTTGCAAACTCCCTCATTTTCCGAAACGGGGAGATAAACGAAACAAGAGTGATCATTCCGGCGTCCCGGAACAGTGCGGCAATCTCACTTATACGGCGGATATTTTCATTCCGGTCCTCATCCGAAAAACCGAGATCGGAATTGATGCCGCAGCGGATGTTGTCCCCGTCCAGCAGATAAGCCGCACGGCCCTTGTCTGTCAGCATCTTCTCAACCTCAACTGCGATCGTGGATTTGCCGGAACCAGACAGCCCGGTAAACCAGACTACCAGCCCCCGCTGCCCCAGCACTCTCTGCCGGTCCTCTCCTGATACTTTATTGGGGTGCCATACAATATTACTATTTTTATTCATGAGAGCGCCTTTCTATGCCTTAAAAATAAAACCGTTTTCTTTCAGCATACCGATGATCTTCTGAATGCTGCTCTCATATTCTTTCTCCGGAACCTGCATATCCGGCGAAATATCCGTTGTCAGCTCTTCGCCGACCCAGATCACCTCCAGCTCGCGCTCTACTACTGTCTTCATGATCTTATAATCCGACTGGGTAAGGCCTGTCGCCGTGACGACCAGGATCATGCCGGCATCCAGCATCAGATTCGCGACCTCACCAAAGCGGCGGATCTGTTCTTTATGATCCGGTTCATCCACTCTCTTCGTGTCAGCACCGACGCCGTACAGGTAAGAGCCGATACCCATATAGTATACATATCTGCCCCGGTTCATCAGCTCGCGCTCCAAAAGTTTGGCAAGTTTCTTCTTCCCCGTGCCATCGGGCCCCGTCAGCACAAGAAGATTCGGACGCTGGGCATAGTGCTCAATGCGGTCTTCCACTGATACGTCGCTGACTTCCCATTTATAATTGCGGAGCATCGTGCTCTCGCGGATCTGCTGCTCCTCATCCTCCAGGGCCGCCGTGATAATGCCTCCCCCCGCGATCTCATAATCATCGACAATGACAAAGCGGCTCGTACCCGCGATATCCTCGACCAGATCAAAGGCGATCGGCTTATCCGTGCGGAGAATACACTCCGCCACCTCATTTTTTCCAACGGAGTCCTTCGTCTCATTGGCAGACAGGTTTGAGGAATCAATGACCCCTTTTACCTGCTCCACTTCCATCTTTACTTTCTCTGCGCCGATCTTAAGAAAATAAACCTTTCCCGGGGCCAGCGGTTTCTTCCCAAGCCAGAATATGTTGGCGGAAATCCTCGACGCCGTCTTCGGCTCTTTCTCCCCGGAAATACTCATCAGTTCGCCGCGGGTAATATAAATCTGCTCCACCATCGTAAAGCCGATCGCCATCCCCGGTTTTCCCTCTGTGATCGGGTCCGCGTTAAATACCTCTATATTTTTTACATGGCTTCTCTTGCCGGAAGGATAAAATACAACCTCCTGGCCCGCTTTGATCTTTCCGGTCTCGATCGTCCCGGCTACAATGCGGCGGTCATCCCCATTGCGGGTAAATTTATACACATCCTGCACTGGCATGCGGAACGGCTGGTTCTCATCCGGCTGCTCGCACTCAAAATGATCCAGAACTTCAAGGACATTCATCCCGTCATACCAGGGCATTTTATCGCTCTTTTTCACGATATTGTCACCCATAAATGAGCTGACCGGAAGTACAAATTTCGGCGTGATATTGATCCGTTTTAAAAATTCAAGATATTCCTCTTTTACGGTCTCATACACGCCCTGGTCATAGTCCACCAGATCCATTTTATTGATCACAACAGCGATCTGGCGGATTCCCAGCATGGAGAGCATATAAGCGTGGCGGCGCGAATTTTCCTGCACACCTTCTTTGGCGTCGATCATCAGCAGAGCCGCCTCAGCGCGCGAGGCGCCGGTGATCATATTTTTCAGAAATTCGATGTGCCCCGGCGCATCCAGAATGATATAATCCCTCTTCTCTGTCTTAAAAAAACATCTGGCCGTATCAATGGTGATCCCCTGTGACTGCTCGTCCTTCAGTGCATCGAGAAGAAACGCATACTCAAAGGGTTTGGAATTGCGGCGGCAGGTCTCTTTCACCTGCTCCAGTTTTCCCTCCGGCAAAGAACCAGTATCTGCCAGGAGGCGTCCCATCAGTGTACTCTTACCGTGGTCCACGTGGCCGACGATAACAATATTCATATCTTCCTTTTTCATATTTACCTCCTACATATATCCGGCTCTGCGCAGATCTTCCAGTCCGCCGCCGCCCTCTTTGTCCTGGGCCCTGCCCGAACGCTCTGCGATATTAGCAAATTTTCCAGTCTTCAGTTCCTCGATCACTTCGCGCACATTTTTGGCGTCAGACTCCACCGGAGCTGTGCAGGGCGCACAGCCCAGGGAACGGTAGCGCGTCCCATTTCCCTGGTCAAAGTAGAGAGGTACGACCGGGATATTTTCTCTCTCAATATATTCCCACACATCCAGCTCTGTCCAGTCTAACAGCGGGTGCACGCGGACATGCGTGCCCGGCGCCCAGTCTGTCTTGTACTGGTTCCAGAATTCCGGCGGCTGGTCCCCTACATCCCAGTCATTATTCTTATCCCTCGGAGAGAAATAGCGCTCTTTGGAGCGGCTTCCCTCCTCATCCGCGCGGGCGCCCACGATAACTCCTGTATACGCCTCGCAGTTTGTATCTTTTTCATATTTACCTTTATTGTGGTTGAAACGGAACCTCGGCCAGCTTCCGTTCAGTGTATTTGTCAGCGCGTCCGTCTTCAGCCTCATACAACAGTCAATGCGGGAGACATTGCCGTCCGGAAACGTCTCTTTGTTCGCCAGGGCGTCGGTGTTTTCCCCATAAATCATATCCAGATTCCACTCTGCAGCCAGGCGGTCCCGGTACTCAATCATCTCTGGAATCTTATGGTGTGTGTCGATGTGTACCAGCGGAATCGGAACATGTCCAAAAAAGGCTTTCCTCGCCAGCCAGAGCAGTACCGTTGAATCTTTACCGATCGACCACAGCATGCACAGATTTCCCAACTCGCTATACGCTTCCCTCAGAATGTGTACACTCTTGTACTCGAGCATATCCAAATGATCCATTAACTATAATCCTCCATTCTGCCGTATGACAACAGCACGTTTTTTGTTGACAGTTTTTCTTAAGACTATTTTATCCATATTAAAAAAATATATCATTAGATTTTGTCAATAAAATGACACAACCCCTATTATGTTACCATAAATTGCATTTTTCTTCAATTCCTAACTTTTATTAAACCAGATATCCGTCCGGTACAGCTCACCCCCGGCCCGAACCAGCACCTCATAGTAATCCGGGGCTGCCTCTGCCGTCTGGCAGACGATCCAATACTTAAAGCCACCAAAAATGTGGGGAAGTGTCTGCTCGGTATGGGAAAAGTCCTGCATATAGCCGTGGTTCACTCCCCGGAAAAAAACTTTCTCAATCTCATGGTCTGTCTGATACAAAAGCAGGTAATCCTCATAGAATTTTGCCTGGAACTTTTTCACTGGCAGGGACTCCCTCTCCTTTTCCTCCTCCCACACAAACAGTCCGGGGCAGACTCCCAGTATTTTCTGGAAAGGAGTAGATACTGCTCTCTGTAGCTGTACATAGTCCGGAAAGAGAAGATAGGCCCGGTAAAATTCCCGCCGGATATGGTACTCATTTAGTGTCTCGCCCGTATCCCGGTCTCTCTCCTCGATCAGACCCGCCATTCCATCTTTCTGTTTTACCAGACAGCCGCTCATCAAAAATACATGGCCGTCTGTTACAAGGCCATTGGAGCGGATCCGGGATTTCTCTGTTCCGTAACTTCTTATATGGCGTACTTTGTTCTCTCTCTCATCAATCTCATAAATCCGCACGTAGGATCTTTTATCCCCGTCAAAACTTTTCACTGGCCGGCGTTTGTGCCAGTGGTTGTCATAGATGATCATGCGGCGCCTCCCCGGCACACTCTCCTCTTCAAGAAAATAGGCAGCGTGGGCCTGGTAACAGAATGGCACTTTCCCCTCTGGCTCTAACACTTTTTCCTGCCAGGGGGTACCCGCCCAGAAATCCGGGTCACAGAATATCCAGAGAACCTCCTGGCTCTGCCAGTCAATCTTTATTACAGAGTGAAGGTTTCTCGCACAGATCAATATCGTGCCCTCCTCTTTCTGATAAGAGACGGTGTTGATATGAGCCCAGTCATGGGTGTCCACATAGGGATGCCCGCCCATAATCTGATCCAGCACGAGCCGTTTCACTACTTCCCCGGTCTGGCGGCTGATCTCAATAATGGAATCTTCCACATACTCCTCCATGGAGCTGGACACGGTGAGAAAATTCCCCCCGGGGGCCATCTCGCAGCCGTCGTGGTGGATCCCGTCCATCACGAGATACTCCCGGAATACCCTTCCCATAAAATCCATTTCGTATGCAATGACCGCATGGGGATTGGCAAAGGACGGCGCATCGATATTCGGCGCAAGGAGAATAAACCGCCCCCCGGACAGCGGATACAGGCCATAGGATCTCGTTCTCTTTTTCATATAGAAACAGATCTCTCCCTTTTCGTCAAAAGCATAGGGGAACTTTGTATCCCCTCCGAACACAAGGATGGGATCCCGTCCCTCCCCGTTTGTCTTATCCACGCGGACAGAATCTGAGAGCTCTTCCGGCAGAGGCCCGGCCACCAGCCGGATCTCTTTTTTCAAGAGCACCGTATCCCCGTCCAAAAGAGTGAGACAGATCCGGTTTTCCTTCCCTGCTCCCATCCCCAAAACCGGCAGACGGTGATGGCTGGCTTCCTCTGAGACATAGGTAAATGCGTCATACCCCTCCACCTGTACCCGCACAGAACAGGGCTTGTCGGTCACAAACAGAATGAGCGCCGAAAGCGGTGCAAAATTGTACGGATTCTGGATCACAAGCATCTTCTTCTCGGTAAAAGCCCCTCGATAGAGAATACGCTCGATCGCATTTTCAATGCGCCAGGTCTGGCGGGCAAGACACGGCTCTTTTGACACGGAAGTCCGTATGCCGGAACACCCCTCTTTTCCCTTTGAATACTTATCTACCCAATGTTCAAATTCCTTCCCCGTATACGAATGATAACCCCTGCGGGATATCAAATTTCTAACCCAGGATTTCCAGAACATCCCCTACCTCCTGTTCGCATTTATAAAAATGCATATTGATATTGGAACTGTGATATCATTATATTATTCGTTTCCAACTACTATATCTGTATAACAGATAAATGTCAATCAATTGTCAAAAATCATTTATTATAAAATTATTGTATAATTATGTGGAAAAACGGCAGATTTAAACATCCGTTTTTTTCCGCAGGGTGTTCTTCATCGTATGTAAGGAGGGGATTTCATGATTTTACAGCAGTTAAAAAATATCCGCGAGGATAATGATGTACGGCAGAAAACAGTGGCAGACTATCTTGGCGTCTCACAGAATACTTATTCCCAGTACGAAAACGGCGTTATTTCCATCTCGCCGGAGATGCTGGTAAAATTAGCCGATTATTTCGGTGTATCAGTCGATTACCTGCTGGGGAGGACAAAGGAGAAGTAAGGGACGGCTGCACAGAAACAAAAAGGGCTTTCACTGTTCGAAACAAAACTGCCATACAGTTAATGTTTATAACAGTTGAAAGCCCTTTCTATTTTTCCATTCAGGATGTCCGGCATATCGTTTTCTGATATGCCTTTACTCCCAGAACTGCATTCATATAGCCAGCCGCTCGTTTGACAGATGCAGCACGCGCTCCTTTATTTCCTGAGTCCGCCCCTGGTTCCAGAATTGCGTTCCGATATAACCACAGGTGCGCCTGGCCACAAACAGCGTATCCTCATTTCTGTTGCCGCACTCCGGGCACTCCCAGACCAATTTGCCCGAGTCAGTGGTGACGATTTTTATCTCCCCCGAATAACCGCATTCTTCACAGTAATCACTTTTTGTGTTTAACTCCGCATATAATATATTGTCGTAAATATGTCTCATAACTGCCAGAACTGCCGGGATATTGTCCTGGAGATCCGGCACCTCCACATAGCTGACGGCGCCCCCCGGAGAGAGTTTCTGAAATTCCGACTCAAACTCCAGTTTTTCAAAGGCGTCGATTTTCTCTGTGACATGGACGTGGTAGCTGTTGGTAATGTAATTCTTGTCTGTCACCCCCGGAATAATGCCAAACCTCTTCTGCAGGCATTTCGCAAATTTATATGTGGTGGATTCCATCGGCGTTCCGTACACGGAATAACTGATGTGCTCGCTCTCCTTCCACTCCCTGCACTTATCGTTTAGCTTTTGCATAACGGAAACCGCAAAGTCATGGCCCTCCTCGGAGGTATGAGTTTTCCCGGTCATATAAGTACACATCTCGCACAGGCCCACATAGCCAAGTGAGATTGTGGAATAACCGTCATACAAAAGTTTATCGATTTTCTCACCTTTTTCCAGGCGCGCCAGCGCTCCGTGCTGCCATAAGATCGGAGCAACATCGGACAGCGTGCCCAGCAATCTCTCGTGGCGGCAGCGCAGAGCCCTGTGGCACAGCTCCAGCCGCTCCTCAAGGATATCCCAGAACCTGTCCATATCTCTCTCCGAAGAACAGGCGACATCCACGAGATTAATTGTGACAACGCCCTGGTTAAACCTCCCATAATACTTTCTGCTTCCGTCCGGATTCCGCTGGCCGTCCTCCACCGTCGGAAATGAACGGCATCCCATACAGGGGTAGACGTCCCCTTGCTTTAACTGCCGCATGACTTTGGCGGAAATATAATCCGGCACCATTCTCTTTGCCGTACATTTCGCCGCCAGCTCCGTCAGATACCAGTACGCCGACCCCTCTGTGATATTGTCCTCATCCAGCACATAGATAAGCTTGGGAAATGCGGGTGTGATCCACACGCCTTTTTCATTTTTTACTCCCTGGATCCTCTGCCGCAGAGTCTCTTCAATGATAAGCGCAAGGTCATCCCGGACAACGCCCTCCTCCACTTCGTCCAGATACATGAACACAGTGACAAAGGGCGCCTGCCCGTTACAGGTCATCAGTGTGATCAATTGGTACTGGATCGTCTGGATCCCGCTCTTTATCTCGTTTAAAAGCCGCATCTCTGTAACTTTATCTAATATACTGTCCTCCAGTGACTCCCCGCAGCTCTCGCGCTCCGCGATTACTTCTCTGCGGATCTTCTTCCGGCTGATATCCACGAAAGGAGCGAGATGCGCCAGTGTAAACGACTGCCCGCCGTATTGGTTGCTTGCCACCTGGGCCACGATCTGCGCGGTCACATTGCAGGCGGTAAAAAAGCTGTGAGGTTTTTCAATCATCGTCTCACTGATCACGGTGCCGTTCTGCAGCATATCCTCCAGGTTGATCAGATCGCAGTTGTGCTCTTTCTGCGCAAAATAATCCGCATCGTGGAAATGGATGATCCCTTTCTCGTGGGCGTCCACGATGTCTTCCGGCAGAAGAATCCTCTTTGTCAAGTCTTTGCTGACCTCCCCTGCCATATAATCCCGGAGAGTAGAGTTGATCGCGGCATTTTTATTGGAATTTTCCTGATGTATCTCCTCGTTGAGATTTTCGATCAGAGTAAGGATTCCGTTATCGGTAGTATTTGACTTTCTTGTGAGCTCCCTCTTATAGCGGTAACGGACATATTTCTGTGCGATCTCATATCCCCGCATCTCCATGATACCAGTCTCCACCAGATCCTGTATATCCTCTACATTTACGGCATGTGTCATTTTTTCCACTTGCTTTGCGATGTTGTCCGCGATTGCCTGAATCTGGTAATCACTCAGCTGATGTATCCGGTCCACTTCTTTATTGGCGGCCTGGATCGCGTTCACAATCTTGGTCACATCAAAGGAAACCTCTTCCCCACTGCGTTTTATTACATTTGTATTTATTGTTGTGTACATCACAGCCTCCATACTCTTTATTTTGTGCCGTCCCATGTTAATGACACAATATATTGTGTATCGAGTATAGCATACCATGATCGCGAAAGCAACCTTTATTTTAAATCCATCCCTAAAACTCTTTCTTCCGCATGATCCTCTGGCTGATCACACAGGAGACCGCCAGCACCACCGCAGACAGCACAAGGGCAAGGGCAGCAAAAACGCCCAGTCCCTCTGCAAAAAGAGAATCCACAAATTTCCCCGGTTCAATCCCTCTGTTCTGGAGCACTTTCACGGCCAGATAACCGTTGGCACAGACAATCGCAACAACCACCACCGATATGATCTTTCCCTTTTCATTCCCATATCGGATCACGAGGGGGAGCGTGACCGCCTCCCAGAGCAGGGGAACCGGGATAATGAAAAACGCCATCCGCATGAGCTGCCCTATAGCTGCCGCCGAAATGCCATTTTGTGCGGTCTGAAAGATTACGGCGCAGAGGATCCCTATCAGCCACCCCGCACCAACAGCCAGTATCCCCAGCACGTATTTTTCCCGGACGTAATCTTTTCTGGCCACGGGAAGGCACATCAAAAACGGCATCCCATTTTCATACTCGTCATAGCTAAATGTGCTCAGCACAAAGAAAACACTGAGAAACGACAGATATCCCAGGGCAAATTCTGCGCTTTCCATCAGGAAATTCAGCAGGATCACAACCACGATCAAAAGCATGAAAAAACGTCTCTGCTGCCTCATCAATAATCGGATATCTTTTATCAACAATCCTTTCACAAGGCACCACCTCCTATCATCATCACAATGAGATCATCTATATTTCCTTTTTCAATGACTGCCTCCGGATAATTTTCCATGTAAAACTGTTTCTGGTCAGTCAGACAGCTATAGCCAAACGATTCTTTTTTGTATTTTAAAATATACTGTTTATCCAGCGCCTCAAACTGTGACGGGTCCAGCTTCAAAAGAGCGTAATTGCTGAGCAGGACGTCTGTGTCCTCGTGCAGTATTATTTTTCCGTCGTGTATCATATAAATATCATCGCACAACCCCTCCAGATCAGAGGAGATGTGGGAGCTGATGAGAATACTGCGGCTGTCATCTTCCGACATATAACCCCGCAGCAGATCCAGCAGCTCGTCCCGGGCCACAACGTCCAGCCCCACGGTGGGCTCATCAAGAATGAGCAGCTGCGCCCGGTGGGTCAGCGCTGTGATCAGCTTAAATTTCGCTTTCATCCCTGTTGAAAATTCCTGCAGCTTTTTGTCCAGAGGAATGTTAAACTTTTGGCAGAGATCCCGGAATTTCCTGTCCTCATACTTCTCATACATATTTTTTAAAATGTGTGCAATGTCACCGGCTGTCAGATAGGAACTGAATCCCGAATCCGACAGCACCACACCCAGCTTCTGTCTTGTCCCCGCAGACAGAGACGCGCTGTCTTCGCCAAACAATTCAATGTTTCCGCTGTCTGTGTGGATCAGTCCCAGCGCCGCCTTAAATGTCGTACTCTTTCCCGCGCCATTTTGCCCGATCAGCCCGGTCACACACCCTGGCCTGACCTCCAGGGAACAGTCCAGCGCAAAGTCCTGGTAAACCTTTTTTACATGGTCAACTGTAAGCATATTCTCCTCCATTCTGAGTCACAGCCTAATCTGCCCCGTCGAGCAGAATATCAAGCAGATTCCGGAGTTCGGATCCTGTCATCCCGCACTGTCTGCCCTTTGCGATCGCCCTCTCCAGCTCCCTCTCTACCTCTCTCTGCTGTTCCTCTCTGATGCGTTCTCTGTTGGCTGCCGCCACAAAAGTTCCCTTCCCATGGACCGTTACCGTAAACCCTTCCTGTTCCAGATTATCATATGCCTTTTTTACCGTCAGGGCACTGATCTTTAACTCTTTTGACAGTCCCCGCACAGAGGGCAGAGCCATGTCCTCTTCCAGTTCCCCGGCGATGATAGACGCCTTGATCTGGTTCATGATCTGTTCGTAAATCGGAACCATGGATGAATTGTTGATTATAATATGCATATTATTCCCCATTTCTTCTTTACAGCCCCGCCCTATGTATAACAGTATATAACAGTACAGAACTGTTGTCAACCCATTATTTATATTTTCTCCGATATCTCATACACAGACCCCCCAGAACATCCAGGACGGCCGCCGCGGCCAGAACACACCACATCTGTTTACTGTCCCACAATAGATACTGTTCCCTGTCCGGAAAGACCGACATAAACTGAAACAGGCCCAGCGTGTCAAACAAATTGATATAGATACAGTAAGCAGCCGTGACTAAGAGGCTCCCACCTGTATTCAAAAAGAAAAATGTACAAAAAAATGTTAAAGCTGCCACACACAGTGTTTCCACCTCTAACTGCCCAAGAACAAAGAGCGGAAGTCTGGCAATTCTCTTTACTCCCATAAAGACAGCCCCTGCAAGCGCGCCATAGGCAGCCAGAACCAAAGCATATTCTTTTATCAGCTCCCGCTGTGGGTAATAATAATAGAGCAGTTCATTTCCCTCCTGGCCAAAAAAATCCTGATAGAGCAGAATGATCCACCACGCAGCAGACAGGGGTACACATGTGTGCAGCAATGCCAACACCTCTCTTGCCATCTGTTCCGGCTCGTGCGCATACCGGACAGAATAGTGGTAACAGAGCAGCGGGATCAGGATCCCGGTCAGAAAAATGGGAATAAAAGCCGCCGCTTTCCGTTTTTTAAAACATATGAATAAAAGTTCCATCGCTACCTCCATTCGCACACGTCCGACTTAGGACGATTCTTCCTGCCGGTCCCTGTGTATTCTGGACAGATATCCCGCCTCAAGCCCTTCTTCCCCATCTGCCAGGCGGCCGGCCTCATCCGTGGTGAGGCTTTCCAAAATCCTCCCCTGGTTCATGATGATTACGTGGTCGCAGAGCGATTCCACATCCTCTACTATATGCGTCGATAAAAGGATGGTCTTTCCCTCCATGATCTGCCGGACCAGCTCTTTAAACCGGGCCCGCTCCTCCGGATCAAGCCCCGCTGTCGGCTCATCAAATATAAGAATACCAGGGTCGCCGAGAGCCGCCTGGGCGATCCCAACCCTCCTCTGCATGCCCCCAGACAGGCTTCCCATTTTATCCTTCTCCCTGTCTGACAGGTTAACAAGCCGGAGAACTCTTGTGATCTCCTCCCCGCGCATTTTCTTCGGTATCTTTTTCAGCGCGGCAAAATAATACAGAATATCATATACCGTCAGTTCCCGAAACGCGCCGAATTTCTGCGGCAGATAACCGATCTCTTCCGCGCCGTCACACCAGATACTCCCCCGCCTCACCGGATACAGTTTCAATATCATCCGCAGCAGCGTTGTCTTACCCGCCCCGTTCGGTCCCAGCAGCCCGTAGCAGCCCTTTTCAAGATTGAGGCATACAGCGGACAATACTTCTTTTTTCCCGAAATTTTTATAAACATGTTCAATCGACAGCATGCAATCCCTCCTTTTTATTCAGCGAGTACAGAAAATCAAACGGATCCGTATGATCCTCTTCGTCAAACAGATACCCGGCCACTCTCCGGGCGGCATCCTGAGTTCCCAATTCTCTGATCTTTTCGGCAAACACCGCTTCCAGCTCCTCCTCTTCGCTCTCATAACTGCCACGGCCTCCCTCCCCTTTGTACGCGGGTGCCATATCCGCCAATAAGGCCAGCATCTCCTCCTGCTGCCGATCCCCGTCTGGTCTATAGAGAAGAAATATATCATACAGCTTCTTCTTTTCCGGTGATATGGCCCGGTATTTATCCGCCTGATATTTCAGGATATCATAGGCTGTTGTGTTCTGGGAGATGAGGGCATAGTCATCATACAGAAAAAAACTGCCCAGCAGGCTGTTAAACTGCATGCCATGAGGAATCATAAATACTTTCTCCGGCAGTGCGAGACGAAATTTTCCCAAACCCATGCCAAGATACTCTTCCAGCTCCTCCAGCTCGCTGGGAAGATCTCTCAGCCGCTGTCTGCTCCCCTCTTCCTCACTCTCTATCATAGGGTAGGTGACGGTCTGATATCCTTTCTCTCTGGAGACACGGTAAAATCCATCCAACAAAAGAACATTTTCTGCCTCTCCCCGGAATCCGTTTTCTGTCTTCTCCAGGTTGCTGATCATGCCCTCCCGCCCGACAGACACAGAAAACAGTTTTTTTGTTCCGTTTATCCCAAAATAGGTGCTATCCCCATAGACATTGTGGT
>CANRMO010000026.1 GCA_947631755.1 uncultured Lachnospiraceae bacterium
TTGAGGGCATCTGTCGTCTTCCCCTTTGACCGCGCTTCCAGCATTTTCCCCACTGTGATCAGCGCAAGGATCATGGCCGCAGACTCAAAATAAAACTCGTGCATATACACCATAACACGGTCCATATCCATGTGCATCTGGGCATCCGTCATGGCAAACAGAGCGTATGTGCTGTAGGCAAATGCCGCGCTGGCCCCAAGCGCCACCAGCGTATCCATATTCGGCGCCCGGTGCCAGAGACTTTTAAAACCGCTAATAAAAAAGCGCTGGTTGATCACCATGACCGCCACAGTGAGAAGTAACTGCAAAAGTCCCATAGCGACATGGTTCCCCTCAAAAAAGCCAGGAACCGGCCAGTTCCACATCATATGGCCCATAGAGAAATACATAAGTATCACAAGAAACACGAGCGAGTAAATAAGCCTCCTCTTCAGGACCGGCGTCTCCCGGTCTCTCAGCGCCTCTTCTCCCGCGGCCATACCGGCGGGACTCTCTCCTGCAGCCGCGCTCTCCACGGCCTTTCCTTTCTCCGCTGCGCCATAACCGGCATCCTCCACCGCCTTTATGATTTCCGATGGCTCTGCCGTGCCCTCCACTCCCATGGAATTGGTCAGCAGGCTCACTGAACAGGATACCACGCCCGGCACCTTACCTACCGCCTTTTCCACCCGGGCACTGCAAGCCGCGCAGCTCATGCCCGTCACCGTATACTGTCTCATATCTGCCCCTCCATTATCTCATCATCTTTTTCAATGTATCCACAAGTTCTTCTACCGTCTCTTCCTTTCCCTCTTTAATATCCCTTGTCACGCAGGTTTTTATGTGGTCCTCCAGAAGAATCCTGCTAAAACTGTTCAGCGCAGCGCTGACTGCCGCCACCTGAATGAGAATATCCGGACAGTACGCATTATTTTCCACCATTTTGCGTATCCCGCGAACCTGTCCCTCCACCCGGTTGAGGCGGTTGATCATACTTTTATATTCTTTCTCCGTGCGCACTTTTGTCTTGTGACACCCACATTCCTTTTGTTCTTCCATAACAAAACCTCCTCTCTGTCTCCCTTTATCCGTTCCGGTTATCTCTATTATATACCCATTAGGGGTATATTGCAAGCATATTTTAAATAAAAAGAGCGACCCCTTGATTTCGGCAAAAGCTCGCTCTGATCTATCCCATATATTTTCTTGTATTATTCCTAGAGTTTCTTTTTGAGGACTTTCTCACCCTTTCCATTTTTCTCTTTCTGGTCAGACATGGCAATATACCAGACATATTTCCCCTTTCTCCCATAGACAGCATTCGTCAAAACACCCTGCTCCTCGAGAGTATAATTTTTTAAATTATTGCTGTCGCAATTTTTTTCTACATATTTTTTTACTGCGGTAAACAGACTTTTTGCCCCGGCCGCCTTTTTCGCCTCAATGATGCAGATACTATATACCTCCTTTTTGTCGTGGGAGTACTGCATTTTTTTCACCTTGCTCTTCTCCCGGAAAGACAGCGCGCCAAAATCTGACGCTTTCTTGGAAGTATACTTTAATTTCCCGGATCCGCCAGTCTTTTTCACAACCGCACTGCACAGGGACTTGCAGCTCTTCTTCCCCCCTTTTGCCACCGCCGTGTTCTGTGGCAGGAATCCCATCAGTGCAACTGCCACGATCAAAAAAAAGGAAACAACCCTCCATCGATATCTCATGTTCTCTACCTCTCTTTCTTTATCCGCGATAAATTTATCGATCTGATAATAAATCCCCAGCGCGGCAAGCTCTGGGGATTTCCGTTTTTCATAATCTCCCCCGACTTTTAAAGCTAATTATATGATATACCATATGGGGTGAAAAATCAACTATCTTTTTCCATCCTCCATCCCGGATAACCAGGAAATTTCATGCCCCTTTCATCATCTCTTTCCGGTAGGGATTGTCCTCCCCCGCGTCAAACCCACTAAGCAAATATTTCTCCGGGACATGATCCCGGATATCCAGATCCAGGAAATAATTGCAGAAAATGATTTCCACATAAGTGATCGTCCTCTCATCCCCACCAGGTGTCATGGCGTAGACAAATCCCTGATAGGCATCCGAATCCATGGCCAGCAGCTCATATCCCTCCGGTTCTCCTGTCACACCATAGTACCCGGCGTAATTCTCCATTCCTTTCTCTCCTAGACGGGCGAGCTCCTCCTTATAGTCCTCCTCCGTGTACTCCACCGTGAGATAGGAAACATACTGGGCGTCCCACGGATTATAATAGACAAACTTAAACTCATTTACATCCATATTCTCCGTGATCCTCTCTGGAAAAATTGTCTCGTCCATACCCCATTTCTCACCAAACTCTGCCACCGAATCCGGCCCGATATATTTCCGGTAATTTTCAGTGTCCATGTAGACCTTGACTTTTGAGTGCAGGCCGTCAAATCTCAGGGCCATCATCAGTCCGGCACACACAATGCCGCCCACAAACAGAGCCGCCAGGATCCCAGCCACACAGAAGATCTTCCAATTCTTCTTTCCCTTTTTTAAAGATTGCACCTGCTGCTTCTCATTGTTCCCCACCTTTTTCCCCCTTTCAGGCTGTCTCACAGACATATCCCACTTTGCCTTCGCGTAAACCACGAGCGTCACGCTTCGCGAGACTGCTCGGTGTTCGCATAGCCAACGTAGTTGGCATTGGCGCTCGGATCGTCTTGTGCAAGCACAGACATATCCTCGCTTTGCCTTCGCGCAAATAGAAAAGAGCGCACATGAAAACGCACACTCTTTTCGAGAAAAGAACAAAACTATGAGAAATTAAACATCTTAATCACTTCGACAATATTGAAAAAATCCTCTTTTGCGAGAGAGAAACACTCAAGCACATCCGGCGAAAACTGCCCGCACTCCCCATTCAGGATCATTTCGTAGGCAATGGAATTGCTGTAGGCACTCTTGTAAACCCTCTCACTGACCAGCGCGTCATACACATCGACGATGGAAACAATCTGGGCACTGATCGGAATATCATTTCCCACGAGATGATCTGGGTAGCCGTTTCCGTCCCATCTCTCATGGTGATGGCGGATGATATCATAGCAGTATTTATAAAACTCACCCGAGCAATTCTTCTCAAATGGTTTCAGAATATCACATCCGACCGTGGTATGTGTCTTCATGATCTCAAACTCTTCATCCGTCAATCTCCCCGGCTTGAGAAGAATATCATCCCGTATGCTGATCTTCCCGATATCGTGCAGAGCTGAGGCTCTTGCAATCTCACTCGCCTGCTCAGGCGTAATCCCATAATCAGGAAAATACTTCACAAAATATTTCAACAAAATCCGCGTCAGATATTTGATCCGGCGGATATGATCACCGGTCTCTGCACTTCGGAACTCAACGACAGAACCGAGTGTCTCAATCATAAACTCGTTGTTCTCGCGCAGTTTTTTCTCCTGCTCAAGAATCCTCTCCTCCTGCTCTTTCAGCCGTCTCGCCATATTGTGCCTTGACTGGTACATCTCAATGATATTGGCGGCGCGCTTCTTCACGATATTGGAGTAAAACGGTTTATGTATCACATCGGCAACGCCATAGGAATAAGCCCGGTTCTCACTGTCCTTGACGGACTCGCTTGTAATCAGGATCACCGGTATAGCATCCAGCAGATCCTGCTCTTTCATGTAATCCAGAACGCCGAACCCATCCAGGACCGGCATCAGGATATCAAGAAAAATTAAACTGATATTGTCATTGTCCTCAATCTGCCGGATAGCTTTCTCTCCATCCGGCGCCTCAAGAATATCGTATTCATCTTCAAATGCCATGCGGAGTATCGTCCTGTTTACCTCTGCGTCGTCAACTATTAATATCTGTTCCTTATTCATACCTTCTCCTTTTATTCTTGAAATCGCTAGCAAAAACAAACCATTTTAAGTGTACTAAATTTCAACAAAAAAGTCAATATCCGTTCACACTCAACTTGTAACGGCGGACGGCAGCTTTCAATTCGCCCGCCAGATTGTCCAGTTCGGCACTTGCCGCCGCACACTGCTGCGAAGTGGCGGAATTGGTCTGTACCACATCGGAAATCTGCGTAATCCCCCGGTTGACCTGGGCAACTGATTCCGACTGGGCGGCCGAAGCCTCCGCAATCTCACGCATCAGCGACACCATATTCTGAATTGATACAAGTATCGTATCCAGGGATTCTGCCGTTTCTTCAGCCAGTTTGAAACCCACTGCGGCTTTTTTGATTGAATCCTCTATTATCACCGCGGAATCCCGCGCCGCCTCTGTTGACTTTCCGGCCAGATTCCTGATCTCATCTGCAACCACCGCAAATCCTTTTCCATGCACACCTGCGCGGGACGCCTCCACCGAGGCATTCAGCGAAATGATATTCGTCTGGGATGCAATATCATCAATCAATTTCATGACATTGGAAATATTTTTCGCAGAATCATTGATGTCCTGGATGGCGCTAATCATATGTTTCATCTGGTCGTTGCTGCGAACCGTTTCCTCTCCCGTTTCTCTCACAAGTTCATTGGCACGTTCTGCAGTCCGGGCATTCACCTCTGCACTCTCCGCAATTCCTCCGATGGAGGACATGATTTCTTCCACCGCGCTCGCCTGCTCCGTCGTGCCGTTTGCCAGCGAATTGCTCGCCGTCGCAATTTCCCGGACTCCTGCCACCATCCGGTCTGAGACCTGATTGATCGTCTTCAGGTTCATATTGTTGTCGCGGATCATATTTTGAATCGCATGCCCCATGACGTCCTGGTCACTGAGCGGGCGATAGGAAACCGTCAAATCACCGTCCGCCATTCTCCCGGCCACATTTGCCTGCTGGCGGATGCTCCCCATCAGCAACTGGAACGAATCGATCAAATCGCCAAATTCATCGTCATACTCCTTGTGGATTTCCTGATTGATATTCCCTCTCGACAATTCTTCTGCCGCCGTCGTAAGCCTGGCAAGCGGATTCAAAAACTTCTTCCGGGATACTTTCACCGCCACAAACATGCAAATGATGTATATCAGAGCCGCAATGATAATGATGAACAGGATTCTTGTCAATATGTAATGAAATACCTGATTGTTGGCACGCCCTGCAAATACCATTCCCACGATATTTCCCTCTGTGTCATTCACTGGCATATAATATCCATAATATCTCTGCCCGTTGATGACAAGATCGTTCGAAGAGTACTCCTCACCCCGTTCCAGCACTGCCTCCGTAATCTCCTGGGACACCTCTGTCCCAAGCAGCCTCTCTCCGTTTTCATCCTGAATCGTCGTCGCTCTCCCTATATTGCCATAAAGGAAAGTAATTTCAACGTCATTGCTCTCGGCATAGTAATCAAGGGCATCCATATTCTGGGTCACATTATAATCACCCTTATATAAATCATCACCTACCAGATGAAAGCTCTCCCTGGATACATTATCCATGGAAAGCAGTGCGCCCGTAACCGCACCTTTCAAGCCTGAAATAACCTGACTCTCCATACCTTTTTCCATCGTCCAGCTGGCGAAAAAGGTAATCATGATGCAGGCAAACAGCAGGGGCAGCGTCGTAATTGTCAAAATACACCGCTTCACACTAAAACGTTTCATTTTCTTTTTTTTAATTGAATTATCCATGTGCATTCCTACCTGTAATGTATTGTATTTGGTAACTAGAAGTATAACAATTTTACTTTCCCTTGTCAATATTCCAGAAACTATTATGGAATTTGCCTTCATGCAAATAGAGACACAGAGCCTTCAACATTCTGGCCCTGTGTCTCTGTTCACATATCACACATTATGCGCAATTCTGTGCGATCAATACTTGCCAAATTCACCGTCCAAAGAAATCAGCTGCTCGTTGCTATTGCTGGATCCAAAAGAGTCAGAGCTGTCACTGACACCTGCCATCGCCGGAGCATGGTCATTCTGTGCGAGTTTGTAACCAGCCATCTGATTTCTGAGATTAACTGCCTGATTGGAGAGTTCCTCACTGGCAGCGGCACATTCCTCACTGGTAGCAGAGTTTGTCTGTACAACTGTCGATACCTGGTTGATCGCCTGGTCGATCTGGGATACCGCTGTGGCCTGTTCATTGGAAGACTTCGCCATATCGCCGATCAGTCCGGTCACATTCTGGATGGAATCCACAATCTTATCCAGCGCCTCTGCTGTCTCGCCTGCAAGTTTCTGACCATTGTCAATCTTGCGGATCGTATCTTCGATCATCTCTGCTGTCTCTTTGGCAGCGGAAGCACTCTTGGAGGCCAGATTTCTCACCTCTTCAGCTACAACGGCAAATCCCTTGCCATGTACGCCGGCTCTGGCAGCCTCAACTGCCGCATTCAGTGCAAGGATATTCGTCTGGAAAGAGATATCGTCGATGGTCTTGATGATCTTTGCGATCGTATCAGAAGAATCGCTGATATCACCCATAGCATGCACCATATCTCCCATCTGTCCCTTGCCGTCTGTCGCCATATCTTTTACATTGTTTACCAGAACATTTGCCTCTGTGGCATCCGTTGCATTTTTCTTTGTCTTCTCGGCAATCTCATTGATGGAAGCAGTAACCTGATCCAGCGCGCTGGCCTGCTCGGTGGAACCCTGTGCCAGTGCCTGGCTGGCGCTTGCCACCTGCTCGGAACCGATCGTAACCTGCATCGTGGACTCTTTGACGCTTCCCAGTGTCCGGCCCATATCCTCTACCAGAGTCTTCAACGCCTTTCCGAGAAGATCTTTATCACTGCGCGGATCCACCTCTACTGTCAGATCGCCGGTAGCGATCGTGTGGGCAATCTCCGCCTGTTCTCTCACGGCTCCTGCCATCTGTTTAAAGTTATCCATCAGCTCACCGAGGTCATCGTTGGCAGTCTTCTCACAGTCAACATCCACATCGCCAATGGCGAGCTTCTTGGCTGCAACAGACAGTTTTGCAACTGGTACTGTGATAGAGCGGATCAGGAACAGGCAGTAAAGGATTGTGAGGATAAACGCAACGATATCCACAGCGAACATGATCGTCTGCATCACTTTGAGTTCTTTTTCCACTTTGAGGTTATCCGCCTCGGAGGCCTCATCCATCTTAGCCTGGAGGTCAAGGAGCTCATTCTCGACCTCCTTAGCCGTCTGCACACCCGTTGTCAGAAGCTCATCCCTTCCCTCTTCCACCTGTCCGTTCTGAGCATTTTTTGCCGACTCATTCGCCGACTCCATATAGGCGTCCATTTTCTCAACGATGCTCTCGAACTGTTCCGTAAACTGAGGGAACGCCCCCAGCCTTGTCTTATACTTATCCAGACTTTCCTGTGCTTCCTTCTCATATTCATTCATAGTATCGATCTGTGTCTTCATATTAGCCGCATCTTCTTCATATATAAAGAGGATATTCCGCAGGCAGACTTTGATGTCCGCAAAATCGCTGTAGGCTTCACTCAGATAATACTCGCCCATGGCAAAATTGTTGTATCGCTGGCTCCGCGCTTTGTTGATATTCGTAGAAGTCCAGAAACCAACAATGGAAAGCACCAGAATTATCACTATCATTAAAACACTGAACAGTGTAATCTTGGCTTTGACTGACATGTCACTTAATGAAAATCTCTTTTTCATAATTCATTCTCCCTTCATTCTTCTCCATCTTCATCTTCTTTGATTCTTTCAAAGGCGTTTAAATCTTCATCGTTGATCAGCTTTTCCGGGTCGATCAGCATTTTCACTGTGTCTCCCGTCTTCGCCAGTCCGAAGACATATTTATTGTGCTCACCGCTTGAGCGTCCAATCGTCGGTGGCGGCACGATATCGTCATCCGCGATGTTGTCAACCTCCGCAATCTTCTCGACAATCAGGCCAACCATCGTCGTCTTTACATTAATGACGATAATACAGGTTCTGTCCGTGTACTCGACCGGCTCCATCTTAAACCTCGTCCTCACATCGATGACCGGTATGATCTTTCCTCGCAGATTAATCAGGCCCTTGATGTAATCCTCTACTTCTGGTATTGAAGTGATCGGCTGCATAACAATGATCTCATTCACATAACTTATGCTGATGCCGAAATACTCCTTGCCCGTCTGGAAAGTCATAAACTTTCCTTTCTGGGCATCGTCTTCCAGAATCTCTTCTTTCAATTCCTGTGCCATGCACTATCTCCTTTCCTCGTCCTGAACCAGACTTCCTATATCGAGAATCAACGCAATGCTTCCGTCGCCGAGCTGTGTACAACCAGACAGTCCCTTTATCTTCTTGATATAAGATGGGATCGGTTTTACCACAATCTCCTGCTCCTGCAAAAGCGCATCGATCAGGATACAGATCTGCTTTCCCTCATGTTCCAGTATCACGACGATTCCATTGTCCACCTTATCCTGGGAATCCGGCAGGCTGAATCTCTTATTCAGGCGAATAAACGGATAAGCTTCACCTCTTATGACAATGTATTCTTCACCGCTCGGGTCCTCAACGATCGCATCGTCCCCTACACGGATAAATTCTTTGATAGAAGATGTCTCAATTACAAAGGAAGAATGTCCGACTTTTATCACAATACCGTTGATGATCGCCAGCGTAAGCGGTATCACAAGCGTCATCTCTGACCCGATGCCCTCCTCACTGTCGATGTCCAGTCTTCCTCCAATCGTCTGGATATTCTTAACCACAACATCCATGCCGACACCGCGGCCGGAATATTCTGTGACAACCTCCTTGGTAGAAAAGCCCGGCAGAGTGATAAACCGATAGATCTCACTCTCCTCAAATTCACTCATCGGTTTGTCCTCGATCAGGCCGTTCTGGAGCGCCTTGTTATAGAGCTTTTCTTTGCTTAGGCCCTTGCCGTCATCGCGGACTGTGATGTAAACTTTTCCGCCCTCATTTTTCGCTTCCAGAGTAATTTTACCCTTTTCCCACTTGCCGGCCGCCTGCCTCTCTTCTGCGGTCTCAATCCCGTGATCCACAGAATTCCTCACGAGATGCATCAGTGGGTCTGAGATATGTTCGATGATATTCTTGTCAACCTCAGTATTTTCCCCGATGACTTCGAGCTCAATATCTTTTCCAAGTTTCCTCGACACATCAAAAACAATCCTCTTCATGCGCAGGAATACATTGGTAAGCGGCATCATCCGCATTGACATAATGACATCCTGCAGCTCTGTTGTGATCTTGCTGAGCTGCCCCGCCGCTTTCTGGAAATTGCTGAGTTCCAGTCCCGGAACCTGGAGATCGGGGTTCTGCAGCACTACTGCCTCGGCGATAACAAGCTCTCCGATCAGATCCATCAGAGCATCCATCTTCTCAACATTCACACTGATGATAGTCTGCTGTTTCGACTGGTTCTTTGCCAGGGTTCTCCCCTTGCCCGTCTCCTTTGACTTAACTACATAGTCGCCGGGTTCTGGCTCATGTTTTGATTCTTTTGTCTCCTCTGTCTCCGACTCTGTGCCATCGGAGCTCGGTGAAGACGGTATGTCCCCTCGTCCGATCTCGGCCAGCGCCATGCCGAACTCCTCTGATGACATCTCCTCAATATCAATGTGGTCAGCCTCTGAGCAGTTGTCGATCAGATCCAGCACTTCCTCCTTTGATACCTTGGTCTGCAGCAGCATATGAAATCCCTCAAGCAGAATCACATCTGCACTGTCCTCATTCGAAATGATATCTTCCGGCGTGTACAACAAATCCTCAGCCACTTCTTTCAGTGCAAAAGTGGCGGAATACGCGCGGATATTGCTCATCATTGTATCATTGCGGTAATGGATAACAATGCGGTAAAACCGACTGTCTTCTCCTGCTACCGGAGCGATATAGAACTGTTTTGGCTCCTCGCTCTTCCTCTCTTTCGGAAGCTGTTTCCCCTGATCCTGGATTTCTCCTTTCAGGCGGGTCAGGAACTCATCCAGATCCTCAAGGCATTCGCTCTCATCACCGTCAGGGTCCTCCCCCTCTTTGATCTTGTCCAGCTCTGCTGTGACAAAATCTGATACATTAAGTACCTTTTCCACCAATTCCAGATGAGGTACATTGTCCGGGTGAGATTCCCGCAAATAGTAGAAAACATCCTCGAGCTTATGGGTGATCTTAGTGATGTTCTCATACATCATGATACCCGATGAGCCCTTGATCGTGTGCATGATACGGAAGATTTCATTGATATCGGCATCATCGAAGCATTCTGCGTCCTGTTTTTCCAATATGATGCTCTCCAGCTTTTCTAACAGCTGGGTGCTCTCATACAAGAACATATCGAGCATCGCATCTGTGTTAAATTCTTCAGCCATACTTCCTCCAATCTAAAGATCTCTCTTTTCTCTCTGCCGTTAAATCAACCCCAATTTCTGCAACAGTTTTTCAAACTTCTCCACATCAATGGGTTTTCCGGAATAAGCCTCACATCCGAGTTCAAACGCTTTTTTCACATTGCGCTCATCATTCAGAGCTGTAGTCATAATGACCTTTACGCGGTTTGCTTTCGGTGTTCCTCTCTCCTCTTCGATATCCCGGATCGCTTTCAATACCTGATAACCATCCAGAACCGGCATCATCACATCCAGACAGATCAAATCGTAAGGCTCGCCGTCATCCAGCGCCATCATAAAAGCGTCCACCGCTTCCTCGCCGTCGACTGTCACATCACATTCCCCGTACTGAGACAGGTAATTGTCCATGAATTTCCGGCTGGCAAAATCATCTTCTGCCAATAATATCTTCATTGCCTGCATACTCCTTTCTCTCATTCTATTTTATTTTGCTTAACAAGCTGTATATTTTGCCTGATACTGCCGTTAATGGCGCCTGATACTGCACAGCGCCCAAATCATATGCCACTTTTGGCATTCCATATACAATACAGCTCGCCTCGTCCTGCCCAATTGTCTGAGCCCCGGCTCTCCTCATCTCGAGCAGCCCCTGAGCCCCGTCACCGCCCATGCCGGTCAATATGACACCCAGTGCATTCCTTCCCGCTGTCTTCGCCACCGATCGGAATAGCACATCCACTGACGGGCAGTGCCCACTGACCTTTTCCGTGCCCCGGCACTCCACCTGGTAGACTCCGCCCACCTTAATGAGCTTCATCTGCCTGTCCCCCGGCGCAATCAGAACCTGGCCCTGCACAACCTTGTCACCTGTGGCAGCCTCCTTGACTGCCACCTCGCACTGATTGTTCAGACGGTCCGCATACATTTTTGTAAATCCCGGCGGCATGTGCTGTACAATGACAACCCCGGGTATATCCCTGCGAAACTGTCTTATCACTTCATAGATTGCCTCAGTGCCCCCCGTGGAAGCCCCGATCGCAATGATCTGCTTACTGGCCGCCGCGCTGACATTCCCCTTTGACTGGTTGAACCCGGCGTGTTTCAGACTCCCCACTTTCGCTGTGGAGGCAATCTTTACTTTTGTCACAAATTCGGTCTTTAGAAAATTTGCCAGCTCCACACGGTTCAGATTGCTCGGTTTATTCACAAAATCCACAGCGCCGGCCTCCAGCGCGTCAAATACCTTTTTGTCCAGTGCACTCATCACAACAACTGGCAGAGGATACTGGGGCATGAGTTTTCGCAAAAAATCAATCCCACTCATTCTCGGCATCTCGACATCCAGCGTCATCACATCCGGTTTATATTTGATAATGGCGTCCCTCGCCTCATAGGGATTTCCCGCCTGGGCTACCACATGGATATTGGGATCGGCCTCCAGGCTCTGCACAAGCAGGCTGCGGAACATAATGGAATCATCCACAACAAGAACTTTGATCGGTTTCATAACGCCTCTCCTTATTTTATGTTATAATCATCTCACAATATTTAGGAGCCAAATGCAGCCTGCCCCCACGGTGTATGAGCGAAAAAATCCTGATTTCATTTCCTCTACTTCCTGTATATGGAAGGTTCCACATATTGAAATTTCGTCTTACTGCGGTTCAACCCCTCTGTCGTCCCAATAAACAAATATCCTCCCGGCTCCATAAAATCATATATCTTCTGGAGCAGGCGGTATTTCGTATCATCCTCAAAATAGATCATGACATTCCTTAGGAAGACAACATGAAACTTCTTTTTGAAAGGAAAAGGATTCATCAGATTGAACTGACGGAATATGACCTCATTTTTCAATACATCTTTTACTCTGTACTCATCACCGTTTATATTTTTAAAATATCGCTGTTTCCATTTCGGAGGCAGCGGATCGATCTCCTCTTTTAGATAAATCCCCCTCGATGCGTGCTGGAGCACTTTGGTTGAAATATCTGTTGCAAGAACTTTTGTGTCCCACATACTGTGTTCAATCCCAAAAAAATCCATCAGCACCATCGCAAGCGTATAGGGTTCCTCCCCTGTGGAAGACGCCCCTGACCAGATCCTCAGATCTTTATGGGCCTTTTCCGATACTCTGAGCTTGGGGAGCACCACTTTCCTCAAAAAATCAAAATGCATGCTCTCCCGCATAAAATATGTATGATTCGTGGTTAATACATTAATCAGGTTCACAGCCTCAGCACCATTCGGGTCACTCTCCACGGTTTCCATATACTGATCATAACTATCATAACCATTGCGTAAAAGATAATTGTCCAGCCGCCCCATTACAAGCACTTTTTTCTGACTCAAATCAATCCCGTATCTGCCTTTCACATAGGCGACAACACGGTTAAACTCACTTTCCGATATCATTATGCGCCTCCGTTACTGCTCATTCTGGCATTTTATTTTTTGTAAACCCTCATTTCTCTATTATAATTCCATCATTGGATTTTGTCAACTCAGCTCATACGCATATGGCGCCAAATTTTATTAAATACTTCTACAAGTTTCGGATTATAAAATGTTCCGCTTCGGTCATTGATAATCTTTAGCCCCTCTTTCGCCTTGGGAGACTCCAGATAACACCCCTGTCCAGTCAGCGAGTCGAAATCGTCCAAAAGTGCGACAATCTGGGCCTCCAGGGGAATATCTTTCCCCTTCAGCGGCAGATGCCCTGTCCCGTCCCAATGGGCATAGCGGTACTGGACGATCCGGATCGCCATGGAAAGAAACTGGGAATTCTGCTGTTCTCCGCCAATTTCTTCCAACAATTTTACCGCCTGCTCTGTCTGCTCCTCTATATCCCGGGTGCCATCTTTTCCCGGGAGCACACTGCCGATCTCATGGACTTTAGCCGCCGTCCCAATGATCTCAATAAATTCATCTGTAATCTTATCCTCGTACCCGGGCAGAAACTGTATACTCTGCGCCAGCAGGCGGCAGTTATAGGCCACATTTCCGATGTGGTTCCCCTCATTTCCCCTTATTTTCTCCAGAACTTTTGACAGGGCAGAGAGCATATGCTTCTGTTCTTTCTCGATCTGCCGGTTCTGCTCCTCTACCAATTTGTACATCATCCGGTTAAATTTTTCCATCTCCTGCTGCATCTGGTAAGCCCTCAGGTAATTGTTCACCCTCATAATGACTTCCACGCGGTCAAAAGGTTTCGGTATAAAATCCGCCGCCCCTGCCACAAATGCCCGTTCTTTCTCCTCCGCCGTATCCAGCACTGAGATAAAGATAAACGGTATATCCCTTGTCTTAGGATTGCTCTTGACCATCCGGCAGAACTGCAGGCCATCCACTTCTGGCATAGCCAGGTCTGATAAAATAAGGGATGGCATTGCCTTCTTCATGATTTCGACCGCTTCCTGTACACTCGTGGCGCACAGCGCCTCATATCCCTCAGACAGAATGATCTCTTTCATGATCTCCACATTCATACTGATATCATCCACAATCAGTATCTGGGGGATCTCTGGCAGCCGGGGACTCTTATTATCTATTGATCTGCTATTCATCCCTGCCTCCTCCTGCTGTTTCTACTCTTTTATACGTTACATCTCACTGATCTTCTCCAAAAGAAGCTGTTTCAGAGCCTCATAGGACTGGATACTCCTCTCGTGGTTCTCTTTCCGTATCGACATTTCCAGCCGCAGCACCTTTTTCTTTACGTCATCTCCCGCGTCCTCCACCAGCTTTTTGACTGTTTCGGCCAGCAGCTCCGCCTTATCCCAGGCACCCATCTCAATCGAGAGCACCAGTTTCTCCATCCGCTTCATCAGCTCTTCCAGATTTTCCTCCGCGCCGAAACACATATAGCCCTCGCCGCTCTCCGGAAGTTCATTGTCCACAAAATAATCCGCGTTTTTATACCCTTCGGTGTGCATCTCGCCCTCGTCATAATTCTGGGCGGTATGTAGTTTCACATAGAATGAAAACGAGCTCCCTTTCCCCTTTTCACTGTCCACCTGTATATTTCCGTCCATCAGTTCAACAAGCTGTTTTGTGATAGCCAGGCCGAGGCCGGTTCCGCCGTACTTCCTCGTAGTGGAAGCGTCCACCTGGCTGAAATTCCGGAACAGTTTGTCTCTCTCGCTCTCAGAGATCCCGATTCCCGTATCTTTCACCATAAAGAACAGCTGGATTTCATCATTGACCTGCCTTGTCCTGTTTACCATAACACTCACATATCCCACGTGGGTGAATTTTACAGCATTCGAGAGCAGATTATTTAAAATCTGCGTCAGGCGCAGCTCATCACCGACTAGAATCTTCGGTATTTTCTCGTCCACTGCCACATTAAACCGCAGCTCTTTTCTGCTGATCTCCGCCATGTGGGTTGACACAACCTTATCCATCATCTGAAAGAAATCAAATTCCTGTTCATCGATGGTAAATTTACCTGCCTGAAGCTTGGAAAAGTCAAGAATATCATCAATGATCGCCGACATATTAACACAGCAGCTCTGGATGATCTCCAGCATCCTGTGCTGCTCGCGGTCCTCTACCATATCCAGAAGATTGGCCACATGGCCCTTGATCCCATTTACCGGCGTCCTCAGTTCATGCGTCACATTCGCCACAAACTCATTCTTGATCTGCCGGTTACTCTCCTCACCAGCCTGAAGCCTCCGTATCCTGGCATCCATATTCTTCTGCCTGGTGATATCCTCGGCCAGAAGCAGAAAAACATTTTCCTGCCCGGTGGGGAGGATGCGGATACTCACCGGAATACAGGCATTGTTTTTCAAGTACATGGCTGACTCTTTCACATCCTCCAGTTTCTTTCTGTCAAAGGGGATATCCTCCCCTGCTCCCGTCTGCAATTCTTTTCGGAAAATCTTTTGCATCGTGCACTGTAAAAGCTCGTCCTCCCCATACTGCAGCAATTCCCCACATGCCCTGTTCGCAAAAAGGATCTCCCCTCTGTCATTAAAGACAAGAACAATCTCTGTTATCTCGTCTACTATTTTCTCCTTTATCCACTCAAATCCCATACTTCCTCCAGCAACATATGTTCCGTCATGCCGGCCCTGCCGGCGCAGTCACTACTCAAGATTTTCTTTTATGATCTTCAAAAATGTATCATAGGATTCTTCCAGTTCCAGCCGTTTCTCCTGCACCGCCGCCTTGTCGATATCCGGCTCTTCTTTTCCCCGGAGAAGCTCTGTAATCTCCGATGCCAGCGTCTGGATCGGCACAAGTCCGAGATTGCCGGCCACCCCCTTGAGAGTATGGGCACTGCGGAACGCCTCCCCATAATCTTCCATTTTCAGATTTTCAATCAGACAGGTACAGTCTGTAGACTGCGTAAATTTGTTTAAAAATTTCTCATACAGCTCCTGCTTTCCCATAAACCTGTCAAGCGTACTCTTTACATCAGCCCCATTTTTTTCCAGCTCACTCATTAAATTTTCAGCCATAATCGCCATCCTCTCCTCCGCGTTTTATATAAATCCATAACGCCATCACCACATTAAATAATACAATTTTACACTCGTTTTGTCAAGATGGCGGGGGCGAATAAAGAGTTGCCTGACCATCCTGGATATGTTACACTTAATATAGTGAATATATTCGATATGAGAGTCTGGAAAATCACACCGGCCGCCCATATCAAGGGAGGAAACGCAATATGCACAAAAATAACCCGCAGCACAGTAATGCCGACGATATCGAATCCATCCTCGGCAAGATCGACGAGATGGTCTCCGTGTCCGACAAAGCAGAGAACATTATGGCACAGACTGTCCCTCTGTCCAAAATAGTGGCGGACGGCTTTCACGATGAGGGATTCGACAGCGAACAGCGAAAGGAGATCGAAAAGGGAGTGGAGCAGCAGCTCCCCGTCAAATTATATGCAAAAAAATGTTACAACTGGCTCCAGATGCACGAGCTTCGCAGAGGGCTTCTGGAAAACCTGGACATTGGATTCTATGAGAATCCACTCTTTTCTGCCAGCCAGATGCGGGAAATCCGGCTCGGTCTCCTCGACCACCTCGACGCAGCATCCTATGCCAGACACACTCTGCCGGCATCGGATATGAGACAGTCCCGGAAAGTCCTGTTCTCACAGGCATATAAAAATTCCCCGACCTCTTTTGGCCGGTCGATCATTGACGACTCCGGCATCCGGATCCGCATCAGCGACGACTGCATGGAGGCCTTTATCCGGCTGCCGGCACATTTTGACGCCAAACTGTCCGAATCCGATCTCGTCCAGATACTTGAGAGCCACGGGATCACCCAGGGCGTCATAAGCGAAAACATCCGCAAAGTCGCAGACGAGCGCCCCATCGGCAAAGAGATCTGTGTCGCAAGGGGCAAACGGCCTGTCGCCTGTGAACCGGGCTGGTATGAGCTGTTTTTTGACAACAGCATCGAAAATGGCTACACTGTCCCCCCGGATGACGAGATCAATTATGCCGCTGTCAAGCTGATTGAAACCGTGCAGCCAGAGCAGATCCTCGCCAAATACCACCCGGCCCAGAAAAATCCGGGCGGCATAACCGTCACAGGCATCCCGATCGACGGGGAAGACGGCGAGGAGCTCCCCATTCTCACCGGCACTGGCTTTGAGCGGGACGAAGAGCAGAATGCATACATTGCCACAGAGACGGGCCACGCCTCCTATAATGAGGCCACCAACTCCCTCAATGTGTGGAATGTCTATCAGATCCAGGGCGACTTCAGCTATTACCAGAGCCTTCAGTACGACGGGACAGTCCATGTCACCGGCTCTGTCCGCAGCATGGCTGTGATACGGGCAAAAGGCGACATCATCATAGACGGGTTCGTGGAAAATGCCTTTATCGAAGCCGAGCAGAGCATTGTCATAAAGGGAGGTGTCAACGGCGGCAGCCA
>CANRMO010000027.1 GCA_947631755.1 uncultured Lachnospiraceae bacterium
GCGAGAAATATCAAGGCAGAGGAAGCTCTCCGCATCGGTCTTGTAAATGCCGTGTATCCGCAGGCGGAGCTGATGGAGCAGGCGAAGAAGATGGCGAATGGCATTGCCGCCCAGGCGCCGATTGCAGTGCGCAATTGCAAGAAAGCGATCAATGACGGTCTCCAGGTGGATATGGATAAGGCAATCGCAATTGAGGAAAAACTCTTTGGCGACTGCTTTGAGACGGAAGACCAGAAAGCAGGAATGGGCAATTTCCTTGAAAAAGATAAAGAGAAGAAATTGAAAGTTGTCCCATTCAAAAACTGCTGATCACAGATGATGGGATTCCGTGGAATCCGACAAGTGTAGAATAAATAATGAAATCGAACGGAATGATTCAGAGCCTGGCCATTTTGATGCGCCCGGTTCTGAATCGTTACAAATAAAATCAAATTGGAGGTAAGTATTCATGAAAGTAGGTATTATTGGCGCTGGAACAATGGGCTCCGGGATTGCTCAGGCATTTGCCCAGACAGAAGGTTTTGAAGTGTATCTGTGCGATATTAACGAAGAATTTGCTGCAAATGGCAAGAACAAGATTGCCAAGGGACTTGAGAAAAGAGTAGCAAAGGGCAAGATGGAGCAGGCTGCTGCTGACGCAATCCTCAATAAGATCACGACTGGTGTGAAAGATATCTGCACGGACTGTGACCTGATTGTTGAGGCCGCTCTTGAAGTAATGGATGTGAAGAAACAGACATTCAAAGAACTGCAGGATATCGTAAAGAATGACGACTGCATTTTTGCGACAAATACATCTTCCCTCTCGATCACAGAGATCGGACAGGGCATTTCCCACCCGGTTATCGGTATGCACTTCTTTAATCCGGCTCCGGTTATGAAACTGGTTGAGGTTATCCGCGGTGAGAACACGACGGACGAGGTAAATGACAAAGTAGTAGAGATTGCAAAACAGATCGGCAAGACGCCGGTAGAGGTAAAAGAGGCGGCTGGATTTGTTGTAAACAGAATCCTCATTCCAATGATCAATGAGGCTGTCGGCATCTACGCAGACGGCGTTGCCTCTGTTGAGGGAATTGATGCTGCGATGAAACTCGGCGCAAATCATCCAATGGGACCGCTGGCTCTCGGCGACCTGGTTGGCCTGGATATCTGCCTGGCTATTATGGAAGTGCTGCAGGCTGAGACAGGGGATCCGAAGTACCGTCCGCATCCGCTTCTGAGAAAAATGGTCCGCGCCGGAAAACTTGGTATGAAGACAGGCGTCGGTTTCTATGACTACAGCAAATAATAAATATTGAAAGGAGTTCAATCAAACATGGATTTTAAATTTGATAAGCAGCATGAGATGGCTCAGAAGCTGTTCCAGGATTTTGCCCAGAACGAAGTGAAGCCACTTGCTCAGGAAGTTGATGAAACAGAAGTTTTTCCGCGTGAGACAGTAACAAAAATGCAGAAGCTTGGTTTCATGGGAATCGCCATTCCGAAAGAATACGGCGGACAGGGATGCGACCCTCTGACCTACACAATGTGTGTGGAGGAGCTGGCTAAAGTGTGCGGCACAACAAGCGTTATCGTATCCGCACATTCTTCTCTCGGCGCAGATCCGATCTATATGTACGGAACAGAGGAGCAGAAAAAGAAATATCTTGTTCCGCTGGCAAGCGGTGAGAAACTGGGCGCGTTCGGCCTGACAGAGCCAGGTGCCGGCACCGATGCCCAGGGCCAGCAGACAAAAGCGGTTCTGGACGGTGATGAGTGGGTGCTGAACGGATCCAAGTGCTTTATTACAAACGGAAAAGAGGCGGACATCTATATTATTATCGCCGTTACCGGCATTGTTGAAAAACGGGGCAGAAAAATGAAAGAGATTTCTGCTTTTATCGTAGAAAAAGGTACTCCCGGATTCTCTTTTGGAACGAAAGAGAAGAAGATGGGTATCCGCGGCTCCTCTACATATGAGCTGATCTTTGAGGACTGCCGTATCCCGAAAGAGAATCTTCTCGGTGCACAGGGCAAAGGTTTTGGAATCGCTATGCACACACTGGATGGCGGACGTATCGGTATTGCTGCCCAGGCTCTCGGACTGGCTGAGGGCGCCCTGGAGGCAACGATTGAGTATGTCAAAGAGAGAAAACAGTTCGGGCGCTCGATCGCACAGTTCCAGAACACACAGTTCCAGTTAGCAGATATGGCCGCAAAGGTTGAGGCCGCCAAACTTCTGGTATACAAAGCTGCAAAGGCAAAAGAGACCCAGAAGTCTTACAGCGTAGAAGCTGCTATGGCTAAGCTATTTGCTGCAGAGACTGCGATGGAAGTTACGACAAAGGCGGTTCAGTTACACGGTGGTTATGGTTACATCAGGGAATATGACGTTGAGCGCATGATGCGTGATGCCAAGATCACGGAGATCTACGAAGGAACTTCGGAAGTTCAGCGCATGGTTATTTCCGGTAGCTTATTGAAATAGGAGGTGCTCTCGTGAAAATTGTAGTTTGTATTAAACAGGTACCGGATACAAAAGGCGGCGTTGTGTTCAATCCGGACGGTACATTGAATAGAGGTGCGATGCTCACCATTATGAATCCGGATGACAAAGCCGGACTGGAAGCAGCATTGAGAATAAAAGAGGAGACAGGCGCAGAAGTTACCGTTCTCACTATGGGACTTCCCAAGGCAGAGGAAGTTCTCCGCGAGGCTATGGCTATGGGTGCAGACAAGGGAATCCTTGTCACAGACCGCGTGCTCGGCGGTGCGGACACATGGGCAACCTCCACGACGATTGCCGGTGCGCTGAGAAACATTGATTATGACCTGATCATCACAGGACGTCAGGCGATTGACGGTGATACTGCCCAGGTAGGCCCTCAGATCGCAGAACATTTGGATCTTCCGGTTATCTCCTATGCACAGAATATCAAAATTGAGGGGAACAGCGTGATCGTTGAGCGCCAGTATGAGGACAGGTATCATGTACTCAAGGCTCAGATGCCATGCCTGATCACTGCTCTTTCCGAATTGAATGAGCCACGTTATATGACACCGGGAGGAATCAATGAAGCTTTTGAGAAAGAGATCACAGTATGGGGCAGAGCAGATCTGAAGGATGTGGATGATGCGAACCTCGGCTTAAAGGGATCTCCTACAAAAATAGCGAGAGCTTCTGATAAAGTCCGCAAGGGCGCAGGGGAGAAAGTGACTCTGGATCCGGCAGAAGCCGCAGCTTATATCGTTGACAAGTTTAAAGAGAAACATATAATCTAGTTTAGAATATGGAGGTTAACATGAGTTTAGAAGAATATAAAGGTGTATATGTCTTTGCTCAGCAGGTTGACGGTGAGATCAGCGGCATCGCATTTGAATTGCTCGGCAAAGCAAAAGATCTTGCAAAAGACCTGGATACAGAGGTTGCAGCCGTACTGCTGGGCCACAATATCAAAGGATTGGCGGATTCCCTGGCGGAGTACGGCGCGGACAAAGTGATCGTTGTGGATGATAAGGAGCTGGAAGTATACAAGACAGAGCCTTATGCCCATGCTCTGGCATCGGTTATCAATGAATACAAACCGGAAATCATGCTGGTGGGCGCTACGGCCATCGGCCGCGACTTAGGGCCCCGCGTGTCTGCCCGTGTGGCAACCGGCCTGACTGCTGACTGTACTGTGCTTGAGATCGGTGATTTCACGGATGTGGCGACAAAAGAAGTGATTCCGAAACAGCTTTTGATGACACGTCCGGCGTTTGGCGGCAACACCATCGCCACGATTGCCTGTCCGTATAACCGCCCGCAGATGGCCACTGTCCGTCCGGGTGTTATGCAGAAGATCAGCCCGATTGCCGGCGCAAAGGCAAATGTGATCGAGTATAATCCGGGCTTCACTCCGGATAACAAATATGTGGAAATTCTTGAGGTTGTTAAATCGGTTGCGGATACCGTGGATATCCAGGATGCCAAGATTCTTGTGTCTGGCGGCCGCGGTGTGGGAAGCGAGGAAAACTTTAAGATGCTGCAGGATCTGGCAGATGTGCTCGGCGCTACTGTGAGCTGCTCCCGTGCCGTTGTTGAGAACGGCTGGATGCCGCAGGACCGCCAGGTAGGTCAGACTGGTAAGACTGTTCGCCCGAATGTATATTTTGCGATCGGTATTTCCGGCGCTATCCAGCATGTAGCCGGTATGGAAGAGTCAGATGTGATCGTAGCGATCAACAAGGACGAGGATGCCCCGATTTTTGATGTGGCAGATTATGGACTTGTAGGCGATCTCAATAAGATTGTGCCTCAGCTTACGGATATGCTGAAGACAGCTATGGCTGAGAAATAATTAGAATATATCGGTACGATTTCTAACTGCAATCCGATGGCGGAGATGATTTGTTTTGTCTCCGCCATCCGGGTTGCAGTTTTTGAATCAGATCAGATATGGGTGATGGGTATTTTATGAAAATTATGATCAGAGAGCTCCGCAGACAGCGGGGTATGACGCAAAAAGAACTGGCAGACAAAATGCAGGTTTCGTTTCAGACAGTCAGCAAATGGGAGAACGGGGTCAATTTACCGGATATCACGCACATCCCGAAACTTGCTGGCATTTTTGGTGTTTCATCCGATGTGATCCTGGGAATAAAGCCGGCCGGTGAAAAATCGGAGCTGCGGAGATTTGACAGGGTGGATTACTGGAATGAAAACCGGGAAACCGTTAAACTGTGGAAACATTTGTACTGGAATGACGACTATTTTGAATTTCTTGTGAGAGATGTGTGGGGGTGGGATAAAGCCATTCATATATTGGATTTTGGCTGCGGGTACGGATTTCTGGGGATGAAATTTCTGCCGCTTCTGCCCAGGGGAAGCAGCTATACCGGGATTGAACTGGATGGAGCTGAGATTTCGGAGGCGGGGAGATATTTTGGACAGACCCCGTATCCGTGTGAATTTATACAGGAAGATATTTATGAGTATAATCCTGTGAAAAAATATGATCTTGTTGTGGCGCTGTTTCTGCTATCCTATATGCGCCGGCCGGAACAGCTCATTGAGAAGATGAAAGCTTCTCTGAAACCGGGCGGTATGTTATTGTTGATGGATGCCAATATGGAAGTGGAACAGGCGGGATATTTTTCCGGGCTGGAAAAAGAGGAGAATGGCCTGGAGCGGCCGGACTTTGTCCCCGTGTGGAAACAGGAGGCAGCAAACCGGGAGAGGGATTACCGCATGGGTACGAAACTGCCGTATCTTTTGAAAAAGTGTGGACTGAAAAAGATCTGTGCGAGGCTGAGCGATCTGGTTACGGTATATGATCCGGATGATCCTGACAGAGAAGAGGAGAACCGTATTTTTCGCAGTGTGTTTGAGAGCGAGGATTCCTATCGGGGCGGTGTGGATTACTTTATTAAGAGGGGCGCCGATTATCAGAGGGCCAGTGAATATGTGGAGTATTACAGGCGCACGAAAGAGTATTTTGACTCTGGGGATTCGATTGCCGTGAAAACAGCGGGAATTTATTTTGTGTATGGTTATGTGTGAGGGCTGAAAAGGGGAAAAAGATGAACTGGTGTGAGATGCAAAAGCTCTGTCCGCAGGTGGCAAGGGCGCGGTGTGAGGCGGACTGCGAAGAAGTGGGATATGAGGAAGAGCGGTTACATGTGCTGGACCGCCATATACAGAGAATGATTGATGAGAAGAGGATCTGGTCGGGGAGTTACTGTCTCTGGAGGAAGGGAAAAGTGTTTGCCGATGCGGCTATCGGTACGCTGGCGCGGGAGTGGCAGGGAAGAGAGCGTTTTCTGCCGGACACGATGTTTGAGATCCAGTCCGTCGGGAAAGTGTTTACAGCCGTTGCCATTTTAAAATTGATAGAAGACGGCGTTTTATATCTGGGACAGTCGGTGAAGGAGTGGATCGGAGAGTTTGACCAGGGTGATTTCCGCCATATCACGATCAAACATCTGCTGACACACACCTCGGGACTGTGTGCCCTGGAGGGGAAATATCCGCAGGATGAGCGGAGATGGTGGGAGTACATGGATGAAAGCCGCCCGGGGGAGACGTGGCTTGAGGCAGTGGTCAGCGCCGGGCTTCACTGCAGGCCAGAGGAAAAATGGCTCTATTCGACTGCCGGGTATTATGTGCTCGGGGAGATCATCCGCCGGGCGGCGGGAATGCAGGCGGAAGATTACATAAGAAAAGTTATTTTTCTTCCATGCGGCATGACGGAGATCCATTGGCGCAGAGAGGGCCGGGAAGAGCAGATAAGACGATACAATATCGCCAATGAGACAAACCTTAGGATGGCACAAGAGAGTGAGCAAAGGGGGATTCTGCACATGGCGCAGCCGACCGGACCCTGCTGGGATGGAATCCCGTATACGGCCGGAGGGCAGATGGCTACCGGGCGGGAGATGATTCGGTTCGGGGAGATGATTTTGCGGGATGGGTATTACCGCGGCACACGGGTTATCGGGAAAAAGGCGCTGTCACTTTTGTGGACGGATCTTCTGGGAGAGGGGATAAAGGACTGCACGCATTTTCGCAATGTGCCCATCCGGTATGGGGCAGGGGTTCCGATCTATTCGGTCAGGACAGATCCGGATCAGATTCTATCGGAGCACACAATTCTCCATGAGGGTGCGGGAACCTGTGTGTTCCTTGTGGACAGGCAGGAGGACTTTGCCGCAGTATTCCAGACTAGTTTCCGAAAGGAATTTGACTGGTGTCCGGACGCGGTAAAGGGGACCGCGTCTATTATATGGTCGGGGCTGAGGCAGGGGTAAAGGGGGTCAGAGATCCGATCATGCATCGGCGCAGCCATTTAATGGCTCACCCGCACTCAGAAAAGAAGTCGCTTTCAGGGCGACTTTTTTTCGTGTGTTCCGTTATTGATAGAGCCGTATCCGGCACGATATAATGGGAATGGCCGGGGATGACATACTGTCACGGCTTAAAATGTAACGACAGGCTCTTTTGATCCTGGGGCGCTGTATGAGGAGGAGATGCGGAAATGGAAAGGCCGGAGGAGAAAAAATACACATTACTCAGCAATGTGCTGTTTGTTTACAGAGGGGTTGCCAGGCACAAGCCTTATTTGATCGGGCTGTTATTTTTATCTGCCATTTGCAGTGCGGGAAGTAAGTTTATCTGGCTCTTTTTGAGCAAGTATATGATCGATCAGATCGGCAGTGGGATCCGGGGTGAAGATCTGATCCAGATGGTCTGTTATCTGATGGCGGCCAATATACTCTGTATGATCGGGCAGAATGCAGTAAATTACGGAAAAGAGCCGGCGGCACTTTACGTCCGGCCCATGTTTATGCTGAGCCGCAACCGCAAACAGATCCGGCTCCCCTATGAAAAGCTGGAGTGCAGGGAAATCCTTGATCTTTTAGAGAAATCCAGAAGATCGACGAGCTGGACGGAGACGGGGATAGAGGGGATCATCCGTTTCACGCTTGTCTTTTGTTCGGATTTTTTTACCTGCCTGGTCGCTGTCATACTGCTGTGCCAGATTAGTGTGGTCATGATTTTTCTCGTGCTCGGTTTCGGACTGCTTTCCTACTGCGCGATTGACCGGGCGGCGAAGAGGGAGAAATATCTTACCGGTGACAGCGTGACCCTCCAGGAGAGGAAAAAGAAATATTTTATCAATATGAGCAGAGATTTTTCTTATGGGAAAGATCTGCGCCTGTACCACGGGGGACCAATGATTTTAAACACACTGGGGGAGCTGCAGAAGGAGCTGCACGGAAGGGTGTGCATGGCGAGAAACCAGTGGATAAAGAGCAGATTTTTTACAAATGGCCTTGCGATGCTGCGGGAGGGCGCCATGTATGCAGGCCTGATCTATTCTATTCTGGAAAAAGGGATGGGAATCGGTAATTTTACTCTGTATGTGGGGTGTGTGAGAAATTTTGCAGATACTTTTTACAATGTGATGACAGTGTTTGCCAGGCTGAGGCAGTGCAGCCGGGAGGTAAATGATTTCCGCACCCTGGATGAGTACTGCGACTCACAGGTGATGGCGGGCCGGGAGATGGAAGAGTCCGGCAGCTATGAAATCCGGTTTGAGCACGTGTCATTTTTCTATCCGGGGGCGGAGAGCCCGGCTCTGCGGGATGTGAGCCTCACGATTGCGCCGGGACAGAAATTGGCGGTGGTGGGGGTGAACGGAGCCGGTAAAACGACATTTGTGAAATTGCTGCTACGCCTGTATGAGCCGACGGAGGGCGCCATTTTTATCAACGGGGTAAATGTGAAAGAGTATTCCCTGGACAGTTACTATAAATTATTCGCGCCGGTGTTTCAGGACATGGAATGTTTTGCATTTACTCTGGCGGAGAATGTGTCCATGAAGACGGAGGGGCGGACGGATAAAGACAGGGCGGTCCGGTGTCTGCGGGATGCGGGTCTCGGAAATAAGTTAAATGAGTGGAAAGAGGGCGCGGATACGCAGATGTTGAAGATTGTGCGGGAGGACGGCATTCTTCTGTCCGGCGGGGAAAAACAGAAAATGGCGCTGGCGAGAGCGCTTTATAAAAACGCCCCCGTCGTTGTCCTCGACGAGCCGACGGCGGCTCTGGACGCTCTGGCGGAGAGCAGGATGTATGAGAACTTTGATAAGATGGTCAGTGGGAAAAATGCCGTGTATATTTCTCACCGTCTGGCCAGTACGAGGTTCTGCGATGTGATCGCCCTGTTCCGGGACGGGGAGATTATTGAGTACGGAAATCACAGAGAGCTGATGGAGGTAGGGGGAGAATACGCCCGGATGTTTCAGATGCAGGCGCACTACTACAAGGAGGTATGAGGGAATGAAATTAAAAGTGGAGCAGTACCGGGAGAAGATCCGCAGCTGCCGCGGGGTCTGCAGTTTTTTTTACAGAGCAGCAGTGAGGGAGAGGAGATCGTATCCTTTTCTATTGTTGTCTGAGATAGCGGCCGCGGCCATTATGCCTTTTATCAATATCATTTTTCCCAAATACATCATTGAGGAATTGATGGGGAATGGCCGCATATATGTTCTGGCGGGATACGTGGCGCTGATCGTTTTTGGAAATGTTATACTGGGTGATGTGATCTGTGTCCTGCAGGAGACACGGAACAAACAGGAGGACTGGTTTGCCAGAAAATTTGACTTGATGCTGTCAGAGAAGGCAATGAAGATGGAGTTTTCGAATACGGAAAAGGAGAGTACCATCCAGGCAGAGCAGAGGGCGGAGACGGGGATGTCATGGTATTCGGGCGGACTGAAAGGATTGTCGGACTGTGTGGTGGGGATATGCGCAGCGTGCGTTACATTTTCCGGTATTATTTTTCTCGTGCTGAAGATCTCACCGTGGCTGATCGGCGTGACATCGGCGGCGGTATGTATCAATGCTTATTGTACGTCAAAGATCAACCGGGCGTCGGAGGAAGTGTTTGAGAAAACGCCGCACATCAATAAGTTTTACCATTATATCTACACAAAAATTACGTTCCGTGAGTACGCTAAGGAACTCCGCCTGTATGATGGGACGGAGCTTGTGGAGAAAAAGGCGGTGGACAATGCGAAAGAATTAAATAAAATGGACAATGAGTGCGCAAAAAAACAATTTTTGTGGGGGGTGCCAAATGCGGCCGTGTCCGCGGCCAGTTATGGGTTTTCCTATGGATTCCTGGGCATCCAGGCCCTGAGGGGGGAGATTTCTGTCGCGGAATTTGTTATGTGCGTAACGGCGGTCGAAACGCTCTCCCATGGCTGTCTGCTCCCCATAATCAATCTGTCGCAGCAGTTTGTGGTAAAGAGTAATTTTATGAGAGCATTCATAGAGTTTATGGATCTGGAGGATCAGAACTGGATGGGGAGATGTGGGATTGGTGCGCCGGATCTGGCGGAGATCCGATTTGACCATGTGTCTTTTCGGTATCCGGGATCGGAGCAGTTTATCATAAAAGATATCAGTTTTAGGATCCGGAGAGGGGAACACATCTCGATTGTGGGAGTAAATGGAGCCGGGAAGTCAACCCTGGTGAAATTGATCTGCCGGCTGTACGAGCCGACGGAGGGAGTGATTTATGTAAACGGAAGAGATATAAGGGAATATGATTACGAGGAGTATATAACATTGCTGGCAGTTGTGTTCCAGGATTTTAAACTGTGGGGCTATTCACTGGACCAGAATATATGCGTGGCGGAACATCTGCCGGACGATTACCGGCAAAAGAGGGAGGCGCTGTACCGGGCCAGCGGGCTTATTGACTGGGTCAGTACACTGAGCCAGGGCGGGGCAACAATACTCAGCAAAGAGTTTGACGAGGAGGGGACGGAGCCATCTGGTGGGCTGGCACAGAAGATTGCCATAGCCAGGGCACTGTACCGCGGCGCCCCCTTTCTCATTCTGGACGAGCCCACGGCGGCGCTGGATCCCGTCAGTGAATATGAGATCTATAAGCGGTTTCACGAGATGATAAAAAATAAGACTGCTATCTACATTTCACACCGCCTGTCCTCCTGTAAATTCTGTGACAGGATTCTTGTCATACAGGATAGGAGGATCCGGGAAGAGGGGACACATGAGGAGCTGATGGCGAAAAAAGGAATTTATGAAAAGATGTTTTCTGCCCAGGCAAAATGGTATACATAAGCGGCAGGTTGCGTTTTTTCTGAGCCCGTGAAAAACCTCTTGCTTTTTTCGATCGAAAAGATTAGAATATAGTGTAACACTCTATACAGGGCGCTTATTTAAAGAAAGAGGGAACTATGGCGATCAATAAGGCGATGCGGGCTGCGCTTACTGTTTTGTCCTACCCGGATATAAACATCAAAAAAAATTATCCACTTGAGCGGGGATTAGTAGAAATCGCTTCAAGACGATTAAAAAAACCGGAACTTTATCGTATCTGGGAACATAAGGTGTCCTGCGGAACACATGAAATCCCAGTTCGGATTTTTACGCCGCCTGAAGACGGGCACACTTCTGTCATCCTGTTTTTTCACGGGGGCGGCTGGGTGACCGGAAGCATTGACAGCTACGATGGCGTTTGCGCAGACATGGCAAGTATGACTTCCCGGACGGTTGTTTCGGTTGATTACCGTCTGGCGCCGGAAAATCCTTTTCCGGCCAGTCTTGAGGACTGCTACGCGGTGACACGTGAAATTTTTCAGAATGAGAAACTGCTGCGGACCAGGGCAGAAGAGATTGTGGTGCTCGGAGACAGTGCAGGCGGAAATCTGGCTGCTGCGGTTTCTCTTATGGCCCGTGACCGGGGAGAATTTTTACCGGCCCGTCAGATTCTGATCTATCCGGCCACGGGAAACGATCATTCTGACCAATCCCCCTTTCCTTCTGTGCGTGAAAACGGAAGCGGTTATCTTCTGACATCCAAACGAGTGCGCGATTACATGGAACTTTATTGCCCGTCTCCCTCCGAACGGGACAATCCATATGTTGCACCGCTGATGGCAGAAGATTTTTCAGACCAGCCGGATACGCTCATCATCACGGCAGAATATTGTCCGCTCAGAGATGAGGGAGAGGCTTATGGAAATAAGCTCAGGGAAGCTGGGAACCGGGTCGAAATATATCGTATGCCAGATGCATTGCACGGATATTTTTCTCTTCCGGTCAGATTTGCCCATGTAAGGAAAACTTATGAGCTCATCAATAAATTTTTAGGGGATAGAACAGTCAATGAATAATAGGAATTCTACAAGGTGGAGCCGTCTGGATAATACTGCAAAAATTTTTCCATCAAATAGTACAAAACGAGATTCGAAAGTGTTTCGGTTTGCATGTGAATTGAAAGAGACAGTGGATCCACACATTTTGCAGTCTGCCCTGGATCAGACACTTGAACGGTTCCCGATTTTTCACTCTGTTATGAAAAGAGGTCTGTTCTGGTATTATTTGGAGGAAAGTGTACTGCCGGCGTCTGTACAGCCTGAGAATCTGCCTCCCTGCGCTCCGATTTATAACGCTAACCGTAAAAACTTATTGTTCCGTGTTCTGTATTATCGAAAAAGAATCAGCCTTGAAGTCTATCATGTGCTGGCTGATGGCACCGGCGGACTGCAATTTTTGCGCACGCTGGTATATTATTATCTTTTGGAGCGGTACCGGGATGATTTTTGTGAAGGCCTGCCGGAACTAAATGACAGTGCTTCCCACTGGCAGAAGCGCGCCGACAGCTTCCAGAAATATTATGAAAAGCCGAAAACTTCCCGGCTGTCGCTTGGGCAGAATGCGTATCAGCTGCGGGGAGAGCGGCTTTCCGAAAATCGGATTGGCGTTATTGAGGGCTGTATGTCATTACAGAAGCTGCTTGCCTGTTCCCATGAAAGAGATGTGACATTGACCGAATTAATGACATCCATATTCATTTGTGCGATACATGACGGAATGAGGGTGAGGGACCGCCGCTATCCTGTAGTGATCACAGTTCCGGTGAATTTAAGAGGGTATTTTCCCTCAGAATCTGTGCGGAACTTTTTCGAGACAATCAACATAGAATATGATTTCAGCAGACAGGAAGACAGCCTGGAGGCTGTGTTGTCCCATGTGAAAAAACGCTTCCGCGAAAACCTGACAAAAGAAAGGCTCCGTGAACAAATGAATACCCTGTGCGCGATGGAACACAGTATTCCGATGCGCATTGTGCCACTTGCTATCAAGAACCCGGTCCTGCGCGCGGTGAATATGCTGGCACAGAAAAAAACGACAGCTTCCTTTTCCAATGTGGGGAAAGTAGTTGTCCCCCCTGAAATGGAAAAATATATCTGTCTTTTTGGTGCGTTTGCTTCGCCTGATATGTTGCAGGCAAGTGCGTGTTCATTTCAGGATAACTATGTTATTAGCTTTGCCGGGCCTTTTTGCTGCCATGACATAGAGCGCTCATTTTTTCAAAAACTGATACAGCTTGGACTGGATGTGGCCATAACAACAAATCTTTCACAGGCAAAATAGCGCGGCAGCGCTGCCGGGTCCGGCTTTATTGCGTTATTGAACCAGAAAAGGGAGGCGTAGCGATGCGTTATTGCAAAAAATGCGGAGTGGGTATAACCGGTACCTCTGTTTATTGTCCATTTTGTCAGAATGAACTGTCGGGAGAGCCGGATGGAGAAAACCGGTTCCCGGATATCCCGCTTGAAACAGGGCAGTACGGGCTGATGATTCGTCTGATGGCTCTCGGAAGTGTGGTTGCGGCCGGTGTGTGTGCAGCAGTAAATGTCAGCCTGCCCCAGACCGGATGGTGGTCATTGTTTGTTGTAGCCGGATTATTGAGTGGCTGGATTTCCGGGGGTATTATCTTAAAAAAGCTCGGTAATCTGTTAAAAGCGATTTTCTGGCAGATATGTGTAATATCTGTGCTTGTACTGCTATGGGACTATGGGACTGGTTTTGGGGGCTGGTCCATTGATTTTGTACTACCAATCTTATATGCCTGTTCTATGGTCGCAATGTTTACACTCGCCTGGTTTATGCATTTGCAGCCCCAGGACTACTTATTTTATATAATATTAAATATCACTGTTGGTTTTTTGCCTCTGATACCTCTGATCTGTGGTGCACTGCGTATCGTCTATCCGTCCGTGATCTGTGTCCTTATCAGTGTGGTCTTGTTTGCTGTCCTGCTGTTGTTTCAGGGAAAGGCATTAAAGTCAGAGCTGGGACGGAGATTTCATTTTTGATGGAGGAGGAGATTTAATATATGAAATTTAACTGGAAAAATTGTATTCGGGTGGGGGGCTGTGCCTTTCTTTTATTTTTGTGCATTTATTACTGGAAATCGTTTACGCAGTTTCTGGCTCTTTTGTTTCACGCCTCGGCCCCGCTCATTGTCGGCTGCGTGATTGCCTATATCGTCAATATTTTGATGGCCTTTTATGAGAGGCATTATTTTGTGAACAGTAAATCCGGCCTCATCCGCAAGAGCCGGACGCCTGTCTGCATGATCCTTGCGTTTCTGACATTTGTCCTCATTGTCGCGCTGCTTTTGTGGCTTGTCATTCCAGAGCTGACAATCTGTGTCCGGCTGCTTGTGGCCGAAGTCCCGGGACTTTTGAGGGGGCTGACAGAAAGACTGGCGAAATTGGAGATTCTCTCAGAGGAGACGCTGAAATATCTCACTGGGATTAATTGGAACGAGCTGCTCGGCAAACTGGTGGAGACAGTAAAGAATGGGATAGGCGGGACAGTGAATATGGCTGTCGGTATGGTCTCTTCTGTAGTGTCCTCCCTGTTGAATACGATGATCGGCATTATCTTTGCCATCTATCTGCTGCTGGGGAAGAGACGGCTGAAAAACCAGTGTAGCAGATTGGCCAAACGGTATCTCCGCCCGTCGTGGAATGATAAGATGAGATATGCGCTGGGAATCCTTGACGACTGTTTCCACCGCTATATTGTGGGGCAGTGCACGGAGGCTGTCATTCTCGGCATACTGTGCGCGGTGGGAATGTTGATTTTCCGGTTTCCATACGCGACGATTATAGGGGCTGTGATTGGATTTACTGCTCTGATACCAGTTGCGGGCGCTTACATAGGTGGAGCGGTCGGCATCCTGCTCATCCTGACCGTCTCCCCTGTGAAAGCTGTTCTTTTCCTTGTCTATCTTGTTGTCCTTCAACAGTTGGAGGGAAATTTGATCTATCCGAGAGTGGTCGGCTCTTCTCTGGGTCTTCCTGGGATCTGGGTCTTGGCGGCCGTCACCGTAGGGGGCGGTATCTATGGGGTGACGGGCATGCTGGTGGGTGTTCCACTTGCCGCCGCGGTTTATCGGATGTTGTCCAACGATGTGAAGAAGGGAGAAGCGGGTATACAGGAAAAATAATCACTTTATTTGATGTTTAGATAAAAGCACCTTTATAGACAGGAGGAATTACCATGAAGGTAAAAAATGATCTTTGTAACTCGTTTTAAACCGATTTCCTGCCAATCATTATTTACATGATAAAAATAAGGAGGCCAACTACCGAAAAATATCCTCATAATTCTGTAGATCATGATAAATAGCATCCACAAAAACTATGCTATCTTGTATCCGATAAAGCATAAAATAATTATGCCGTTTAAAATGTATCGTGCGATATCCAAGACTACGAAGTCTAGGATCTTCGCATAGTTTTAACCCGCCGGCTATATGCGAGAGCCTGTATTTTGTTTCTTCTGCATCATCCATTATGCCTAGTGCCTCCTGAGTATTTTCATATTCAGAAAGAACATAATCAATGATATGATCAAGCTGTGCTTTGGCTGGAATAGTCAGTATTACTTCATAATCCATACTTTGTCCTGATTTCTGCAAGTGCCTCCCCCATTTCTTGACATTTTCCCTCTGCAGCTTGCTGTCTAGAGATTTCTAAATCTCTATAAATATCCTCTCGAGATTTTGGTGGCAAGAATCTGCCGACGGCTTCGTCCACCGCTTCAAGTTCACGATTCTTAGAAAGTTTTTTCGTAAAATCTTGAATCTTGAGCAAATCCGCCTCTGGTAAGGTTTTCATCATAGAGATCGTGTTTTGAAGAGTGCTCATTCTATCTCCTCCTCTCAGATTAAAAACAATTGAATGGTAAATGAGTTGATATTTACAACTTCATCTGGCCTTATTATAGCATCTTATTACGCAAATATAAATCTATTTTTTGAAAAATAAATATCTGCAAAAAACCAAATTCTGGAATCTGTCAGGCAGTCGAATATCGTCAGTATTATAACACGGTTTTGCCGTTCGCTGTGTTATATGGGAGTGGTGAAGGAGGAAGATAAAGAGCAAAATCAGTTAATATGTTTTGGTGCAAAATGGTGCAACGTGTAAAATCTGCCTCTCTGCTATATGCAGCTCTGAGTTTCATGGAGCGTATTCCTGGGACTGTAAGAGTAACGTGTTTAATCGTTCGATAGCCGTGCTGGCAAAAATGATATTTTCCCTAGTATTAAAATAACAGATAGACGAGACGATATACAGATTATCAACAATTTTTGTTGTGTATTTGATTATAAAGAGAGGTTGGTGATTATGTATGTCGAGGAACTATGAATTGGACAAGTTGAAAGCTGAACAAGAATCCGCATTTCAACGCAAGCAAGAAGCATACCGAAACTACGAGGATGTTCGTGACCGTGTCAACGCCGCATATGACGCCATGCAGGCTGCATGGGAAAAACGTGTTTGCGCACGAGAAAAAATGAATCAGGAATTTGAAAAACGGAAATCTGCATATGAATATCATGATTCAGTTTGGGAGGATTATGGACGCATCCGCGACAATAATAATTCTCAAATTGAATCGCTAAAACTTGAAGCTGATTCTGAACATCATGCTATGCAAGATTGTTTTGACCGCGCCAGTGCTGCTTATGAGTATGGGGACAAATCGGAGGCTCCTATGTGGTCACAGGAAGGCCATGAGCATAAAGAACGACGTAATGCACTAAATGTAGAAATAAGTGAACTTGCTCGAGAAGTAAAGGACGCAAGGGCACATGCTGAACTTTATGCACCAAAAGTGGATTCATCTGCATTTCAATCTGCTCAAGCAGAATTTGAGACAGCAAAGTCCTTGCATGAATCTGCTCAAGCAGAATTTAAATCACTAAAAGCACAAAGAGATCAACTTAAAAAAACAACCTCATGCGCCATTCCCTCCATTTTCACTTGGAGCTGCCGCTTCGGATATGGTAGCCCGCTGTGCCTGTACTGTCTGCCGATTTTTCTAATTCTGCGTTGATTTTATTTTGCATTTTACTCTGTTCTGTAACAGAATTGCTTGTTTATTGCGTTTTGTAGTTCCTATACGATATAAAGCGTAGTATAGGGCGTGTAGGTGGAATAGAATCCCATGTTTTTAACCATGTATCATTTAAACACTCTTCTGAATCTTTTTGTCATCTGTCATTACCTTCCTCCTTAATTCGCGAAATTAAATTAGCTTCACTTTATATGACAGCAGCAAGCGCAAAACATTACATCTTTTCAAAAAAATTTTACAATGGCTGTCCTTGTCTTACCTTGTTGTACTTCGTTGGATGAAGCCGTTCTTCTTAAATCTGAGTTTTGAAAAGCTGCTGTTTG